>CAZQIJ010000183.1:0-3660 GCA_964592955.1 uncultured Anaerolineaceae bacterium | reverse complement strand
CCCACACGAGGTGGGTAGCCCACACGAGGTGGGTAGCCCACACGAGGTGGGTAGCAGGAACCTGACCGCCTGCAAGAGCGAATCAGGCACGTCTACCCACTTTAGTGGGTGTCCGACCGCAGCACCACAATACACAACCTTGCCGGGGGCCTTGTTCCCCCGGCACCACAACCGTTAACCGTCACGTGATGCAGCGGTATGAGGATACGAAATGTCAGGTTACTGGGAATGTCACTATCACGTGGTTTGGGCTACCAAGCACCGCGCAGCAATCATTGATTCGGTGATCGAACCGTTAATCGTTGAGTTAATTACCACGAAATCAAATCAGTTGGGCTGTCCCCTCCTGGGTATCAACATGGTGAGCGATCACGTGCATGTCGCCGCGACGATACCGCCAGGTGTCGATCTGTTTGAGTGGATCAAGGCAGTCAAAGGCTACTCATCTTTCGAAACCAATAAAGCCTATCCCAATCGAGACAATGCGCTGAAGTGGCAGTCTGGCTATGGCTTGTTCTCTGTGGGAACGCGCGAACTCCCGATTATTCTGGAGTACATCAGGAATCAGAAGCACCATCATCGGCATAACACCTGGATCGAAGCCTATGAACGGACGACAGATTGAGTCATGCCCACACCTGCCGCAAGCGCACCACAACCCGGATATCACCGAGTGAGGACCCAAAGCGATGACCCCTTTCGTAAGCTGTAAGCGTGTGGTGAAGGCCTACCGCGTAGGCCAGCACGAGATTGTCGCCCTGCGCGGCATCGATTTTGAGATGGAACGCGGCGAAATGGTCGCCATCATCGGGCCCAGCGGCGCGGGCAAAAGCTCGCTGCTGAATTTGCTGGGCGGGCTGGATACGCCCACCGCCGGGCAGATGGTGGTGGACGGCCAGAACCTGCTGGACCTGAAAGCTGGCGAACTGGCAGATTACCGCCTGCGGCGCGTGGGCTTTCTGTGGCAGCAGGTGGAGCGCAACCTGCTGCCGCACCGCACCGCCATGCGCAACGTCACCCTGCCCATGATGCTGGCCAACCTGCGCCCCTGGAAGCGGCGCGGGCAGGCGCGCGACCTGCTGGAAGCGGTGGGCCTGCGCGACCAACTGCACAAGCGCCCGTTTCATATGTCTGGCGGGCAGCAGCAGCGTGTGGCGCTGGCAGTGGCGCTGGCCAACCATCCGCCGCTGCTGCTGGCAGACGAGCCGACCGGCGCGCTGGATCGCACCGCCTCCACGCTCGTCCTCGAACTCATCCACGATCTGCGCGAGCGGCTGGGCCTTACCGTGCTGATGACCACCCACGACATGGAAATCGCCAATTATGCCGACCGCGTGCTTACCCTGCGGGATGGCGCGCTGGGGCAGGATATTTCGCACTATGCCGAAGAAGATACGCTCAGCTTCGACGCCGCCGGGCGCATCCGCCTGCCGGATATGGTGCGCACACAGCTCGAAGACGCCGCGCGCATCGCGGTCGAAATACGCCCAGAGGGGGTTCTGCTGCGCGCAGAAACCGAGGATAATGAGAACGTTGGCGCGCTGCTGGCAGACATGCTGCCGCAGGACAGCGGCCCGCAAGCGCGCAAAGGGCTGCTGCGCAGAGGCAGAAAGCCATCTGCAACATGAAGAGCAGGAAAGTAACGAGATAACGTGATGTTCAGACGAGGCAGAAAAGCACAACTCCCGGCAGGGGAGGCCGAACGGCGCGTTGTTGTGCGCGTCGAAGGCGTGGAGCGTACCTTTGGCCAGGGCGAACGGGCGGTGCGCGTGCTGCGCGGCGTCGATCTCAGCGTGTATGCCGGGGAGCTGATCGCCCTTTATGGGCCGTCTGGCAGCGGCAAGACGACGCTGCTGAACCTCATCGGCGCGCTGGATCGCCCCACCGCCGGGACCGTCGAGGTCGATGGCAAGCCCATCAACCGCATGCGCGACGCTGGCCGCACGCGCCTGCGCCGCCGCAAAATAGGCTTCATCTTCCAGAGCGGCACGCTCATCCCCACCTACACCGCGCGCGAGAATATCGACCTCGCGCTGCGGCTGCCGGGCATGGGGTACTTCGAGCGCCGCCGCCGCGTAAAAACCGCGCTCGAAGCGGTGGGGCTTTCGGCCTGGGCCAACCACATGCCGGATGAACTCTCCGGTGGGCAGCGCCAGCGCGTGGCCATTGCCCGCGCACTCGCCCTGCGCCCGCCGCTGATCCTGGCAGACGAGCCGACCAACGGCCTGGATACCCGCACGGCGCGCCGCGTGATGGCGCTGTTTCGCGGCATCGCCCAGGCGCAGCAGACGACGTTTCTCATCGTCTCGCATGATCCTATGATTGTAGAGTTTGTGGACGCGGCTTACGATCTGCACGAGGGCAAACTGGTGCTGCGCAAGGCCGCACACAGCACGCCCCCACACGGCGGCAACGGGCACGCCCCGGCAGACGCGCTCCCGCCGCACGAACCGGCGCAAGCCGCTGAAACGCATGAACCGACTGAATCCCAAGGAGTCCCGGATGCCTAAGCTCTCCCACATCGTCCTGCTGCTGCTGCTGGCGCTGCTGGCTGCCGCCTGCAACCTTAACACCCAGCCCGAAGAACAACTCGTCATGCTCCAGGCGGATACACCGACCGGCGAACCCACCGATGGCGCGCAGGCGCAGTCGTCGCCGCTGCCCACGCTCACGCCATCACGCACACTGCGCCCGCCCCCCACGCTGGAACCGCCCACGCTCACCCTCACGGTGACCACTACGCCCGCCCCCACCGAGACGCCCACGCTTAACCTCGCGGTCGAGATTCCCGGCCTGCGTGGGCTGGAAACCGCCACGCCCACCGGGACGCCGGGCTGCGAGCCGCGCGCGGACTGGCAACTGACCTATGAGATTCAGCCCAACGATGCGCTGGCCACCATCGCACAGCGCTATGGCACCTACGTCAACGCACTGGCCGAGGCCAACTGCATCGACGATCCCAACGTGATCCGCGCCGGGCAGCAGATCCGCGTGCCGGGGGCGGCGCATCCCAACCAGCCGCGTTTCGAGTGCATCCCCTATACCATCCTCACGCCCTTCGATGGCACCAACAGCGTGCCGGAAACCGGCAGTATCGTCTTTAACTGGGTGGGGCCGCGCGTGCCGGTAACGCTCATCCGCATCTACCGCCCTGGCAAGGATGGCGTCCTGGACGGCAGCCAGGTCGAAATCACGGTGGAGCTGCGCCAGAACGAGACGGTGAACCTGGCCGAGGTGCTGCCAGAAGGCGGAACGTACACCTGGGAGCTGTACCCGCTGGATGAAGGCTACCGCCAGATCGACTGTGCGAAGGGTGGCCCGTGGCGCTTCACCAAGCCGCAGTCCCCGCCGCTCACCGCCACGCCTGACCTTACCGGCGGGCCGTAACGACTTCGGCTGTGTTACGCCCGCTGCATGGCATCGCGGCGCATCCGTGACGGCGGGCGGTTCACGGACGGTTCACGGGCGGTTCACCAACCGCCCCTACGAAAGGACGGTGCGCCCGCCGCCGACCACAGAACCGGACACCCCGTTGGGTGTCCCTCCCCTGCCGCGATAACCCGCTGCCCCAGGGCTTTTGCAACGTCAGAAGCAGCGGACGCGGCAGGCCGCGTCCCTACAGGGGTTGTACAACCGGCCCATGACGAGCCCCTTGCTAGT
>CAZQIJ010000182.1:0-8717 GCA_964592955.1 uncultured Anaerolineaceae bacterium | reverse complement strand
GGGGGGCATCCGGGCGTTTGCGTTTCTAGCACCTGTTGCGTGTGGTGCAGAACGCATGTCAACGGGGTGAATGCACTATGCCTTAGGCGTGTACACCAGCCCCACCACGCCCCCGCTGATGGTGCGCGAGTCCGCCAGCTCGAAGGTCGCCATGAGATCCTCGCTGAACAGCCGCTTGCCCCTGCCCATCACCACCGGATAAATCAGCAGCCGCACGCTGTCCACGAGCTGATGCTTCAGCAGTGCCTGTGCCAGCGTGGCGCTGCCATACACCAGCAGCCCTTCGCCTTCCTGCTGCTTCAGCTTCGTGATCTCCTGCACCAGATCGCCCTTCACCAGCCGCGAATTGTTCCATGTGAGGGTGTCCAGCGTCGAAGAGACGACGTGCTTCGGCACGCTGTTGATGCGCGCTGCGCCCTCGTCGTCACTGTCTGGCCACGCCGCGGCAAACTCCTGATAGGTCACGCGGCCCAGCAGCAGCGCATCGGTCATTTCGTCTTCTTCCTCCTTGAAGCGCTGCACTTCATCATTCCAGTACGGCGCAGTCCACGCAGGCGACTCCATGATTCCATCCAGCGTCATGTACTCGGTCACGATAATCTTTCGCATTGTGTATCTCCTTCTCAGGTCACTTGAACCGGGCGTATCATAGCTGAATCACACCCGGCTTTCCTGCGAACCAGGGTATCTCTGAGTATACACCAATGAAGTTCTTAATATCAGCGGAGTCGCGGAACACCTCAGCCATCGAAACTGATGGAAACCACAACTCACATGCAGCCCATGCACCACGCAGTTAAGGACACAGCAAACCACAAGCGCTGTGGGGGCACGGCTTGCCTCGTCCGCCGTGCCTCATCATTCGTGTTCGTTCTGCTTTCTCCATTAGAAAAAGCTTTGCAGGATCTCCAACACCTCGCCGATGTTTTCCGGGCTGCCAGACTGCACCCGCGTGCGGCTGGCGCGCGCCAGGTCCGTGAGCGCCGTGAGGTCTGCGTCGGAGCCATACGCCAGCGGAATGACGATGACCGGGTTCACGCTGTCCTGCGAGTCTGTGATGGCGCGCACCGCATCCGCCAGCGTCACCCCGCGTTCGCCCGTATCCTGACCGTCGCTGAGCACGATCACCGCGCGCATGCGGTCGGTGTCGGTGCGCTGGTTCATGCCGGTGACGATCTCGCTCACCGCCGCGTACAGTTCGGTGCCGCCTTCCGCGTTCAGGTTACGGATCTGCAGGCGCAGGGTCTCCGCGTTCGTCTCCAGCAGTTGGATGGGCACGCGCACCCGGATCTGGCTGCTGAAGGTGGCCAGCCCCACGCGGTTGCCGGGGTCCATCGTGTCGATGAAGCGCTGCGCGGCGTCGCGCGCCTCCACAATGCGGTTCTCGTCGTTCATGCTGCCAGAAATATCGATCAGCAGCATAACATCCGCGCGCTTCTTCACCAGCCCCCAGCTTTGCTGAATGGCGACGATGGTCTCTGCCGAGGGCATCGCCAGCAGCGTGCTGGGTTCATTGGGATCCACGCCATATTCGGGCACAAACGGCGCGGCCAGCGGCACTGTGTCGATCACCGGGCGGAATCCGCGCTGCATAATCGCGCGCTGCACATCTGGCGATTGCAGGTACCGGATGAACGTTTGCGCGGCGTCGCGTTGTTCAGCCGTCACCCAGTCTCCATCCGGGATACCTATCGGGCGTTCGTGCCACAGCGTGCCTTCTTCCGGGTAAAGCGCCACCAGGCGCTCTGGCGGCGTGAAGGTGGGCGCAAAGCCAGCAGACGAGAACGCGCCGTTGAGGTAAAGCAGGTCCACTTCTTCCAGCGCGACGAGATCCACGTAATCGCTGCCCAGCGCGATGTAGTCCAGGTAATCGTCGGTGCGCGTGGAGTAGTGGCGAATCAGTTGTTCGATGGCGCGCACCCCGGCCTGCACCTCAGGATCGTTCACCTGGGCCGTTTCCAGCCTGCGCCCGCTGAATCCGTCTGCGCGCGCAGCGGCATAATACGCCATGATCAGCGCAGATAACCCGGTGGAGCTGCTGCGCGGGTCGGTGTGGCCATAAAACACCGCGCGCCGCCCATCCGCGATGCCATAATCGCGCCAACCGTTGGGGCTGGCCAACACATCCATCAGGTCAGCCCAGCCCACACGGCCAGACCCGATCGCGTCGCGGATCGCCGTCAGGCGGCTTTCCCAGATCGCCATCACCACCGGCGTATAGGCGATGGGCTGCACCTCCGCCATGTTGAAGAGGTCGCGTCCGGCGCGGTAATTGGCCAGCGCCAGCCATGTGCTTACGGACGGCGCGAACAGCGTAGGCCGGGCGACCTGCGCTGCATCCGGCGCGATGACCGTGTTGGCGATGGCCTGCGCCGTGCTGCTGGATCCGCCCAACTGTCCGAGCACGCACACCGGGCGTTCGCCCGGCCCCAGTGGCGACCCGGTGAGCGGGTGCGTGCCCTGGGCATAGGCGCTGTTGAAGGCGTCGATGGCCGGGGTCATATAATTCTGCTGCGGGTTGAGGGCGAAGATCAGCGTGATTTCGACGGCGTTTGCGGCACACGCCGCGCTGTTCACGTAAGGGCTGGCGCTGGAGACGGCAGATGTTGCGGCAGGGACGGACGACGGAGCGCAGGCGGCAAGCAGAAGCAGTAGGACGGCACACACAATAACGGGTCGCGGCATGAAGGCTCTCCCTGGTTGTTGGTCGGTTAATGCAATCCACCCAGAAGATAGCACACAATCCGCTGCCTGTGCCCCCCACCCGTGCGGGGAAATCGCGCCATAGTTTGCACCCCAGTTTGGTGCCGCTGCGCCCGTTTGCCACTATAATCAGGGAAATACATACTTCTCCTAACGTCACTGTGACATCCATCATCGTCCCGGCAGGAGAACGCAACGGCAACGGGGGATCGTTATGCTTACGCGAGTCACGATGTTTGTCAGTTCCTCTATGCAAGAGCTGAAGGACGAACGCGCTGCCATCCGCGACCTCGCCGCGTCGCTTAACTATGGCGGGATCCAGTTTCACGCCTGGGTGTTTGAAGACGATGCCCCCGCAGACCACCGCAGCATCCAGCAGGTATACCTGGACGCGCTCAAGGAGTCCAATCTCTACATCGGCGTTTTCTGGAACCGGTACGGGGAATGGACGATTGACGAGTTCAACTATGCGACCGAATGGGGCATAGACCGCCATGTGTATGTGAAGGATGTCGCCGCACACCAGCGCGACCCCAGGCTGGTGGACTTCCTGGCACAGCAGGGAAATGTGACCAGCGGCATCACCTCCAAATGGTTCCGCACCCTCAGCGAGCTGCGGATGGCGCTTGAAGTGTCCATCGATAAATGGGTCGGCATCCGCCTGCGCCAGGCCGCCGTCTCAGAGGCAATCCTCGCCAGCAAACCGGAACACATCCTGCGCCGCGCAGACGAGTATATCGGGCATGTGGGCGTGCTGGAAGAGGTCAGGCGGCTGGTGGCCGCGCGCGCCCAGGTGGTGCTGCAAGGCTTCAGCGGCACCGGCAAAAGCGCGCTGGCGGCAGAGATCGCGGCGTGGTACCTCACCACCCAGCCACAGAAAACGGTGGTGTGGCTGAAGGCCGGCAAGCGCAGCAGCAGTGAGCTGCTCGTCGCGCTCGCGCAGATCTTCGGGCAGGGGCGCAGCTTTGGGGCGCACAGCGAAGACCACAACATCCTGGAACTACAGCAGATGCTGGAAAACGCCAGCGTGGGGCTGGTGGTGCTGGACGACGCCCAGAACGGCAGCGCGCTGGCGCAGGCGCAGAAGGCCATCCCCCCCACAACCGCGCTGCTCGTTACCTCCCAGCAGCGCCATGCCATGCTGCCCCACCTGCTGGAACTGATGCCGCTCTACCCCGCGCACGAACCCGGCGCGGCGGTGGCCATGCTGCGCCATTACTCCGGCATGGAGTCGATCCGCGAAGACGATGCAGACACCAAACGCCTGCTGGAACTGCTGGACTATCTGCCGTTCGGGCTGCGCATCGCCGGGTACAGGCTGCGCAGGACCAAGATGCGCGTTAGCCAGCTCCTCAACAGCCTGGAAAAAAGCCCGCTGGAACTGGAACTGGATACCGAAGAAGAAGGGCGGCGCAGCCTTAAGGCGCTGCTGGTGAACGCCACCGATGACCTGGACTCTACGGCGCGCCGCGTGCTGGAAGCCTTTGGCGTGCTGTCCGCGCCGCACGCAACCTCTGCCCTGCTGGAAACCTACCTCAGAATCGCGCAGCCACAGCAGCCGGTGACGGTGGTGGCGGTGGAAGAGGCGCTTGGTACCCTGGTGGAGCACGGCCTGGCCGATACCGACCCGGAAAGCCCCATCCCGTTCTACACCCTCCCCAGCCTGGCGTACCGCTTTGTGCGCGACATGCAAACCCCCCAGCAGCGCGCCGCCATGATCCAAGCGTGCGTGGCCTATGCGCGCGAACATACCGAACAGCTCGACGCGCTGAGCATCGAAATGGAGAACCTGCTCGGCGCTGCGCAGGCCGCCGCAGACTCCGATGGCGACGCCCTGGTTGAACTGCTGCGCACGCTCTCGGATCGCAGCGGCTGGTTCGAGGCGCGTGGATACCCGGCAGGCGCGGCTGAACTGATGCAGCGCGCGGCCACCTATGTGGATTCCACCCACACCCCAGATATGGAACACGTGTTCAACCTCTACGGCAAACTGGGCAACTACTACACCGATTACCTATCCGACCTGGACAAAGCGCTGACGGCCTACCAGCGGGCGCTGGAAGCGGCGCGCGCGCTGCAAGACCCGCACCGCGAAGCGGTGGTGCTGGCGGTGATGGGTGACCGGCTGGCACGCAAAAAAGACGATCACCGTGCCCGCCAGCATCTGGACGCCGCCGAACAGATCGCCACGCAGCACCAGGACGAGGGTGCGCTGGGGAGGGTTTATGAGGGCCGTGCCGCAATGCATTACTACCAGGGGGATTATGCGGCGGCGGCAGCCATGTTCCAGCGTGAACTCGAAATCGCGGAACGGCTCAACCGGTTTCAAAGCCGCTGCAATGCGCTGAACAACCTGGCGTCCCAGGAGAACCTGCTGGCCCGCCACGACGACGCAAAACGCCACTACGCGCTGCTGCTGGCGCTGGCCACCCAGCATAGCAACCGGATCTTCATGGCCTGTGCGGAGGAAGGGCTGGGCGAAACCTGCCGCCACCTGGGCGATACCGTGGCAGCCCGCGATCACTACACCCGCGCCCTGGAACACTTCAGGCAGGCCAATGCCATCCAGGATATCAGGGTTGTAACAGAAATCCTGGCCGAAATTGAGTAACATTTAAGAAGCGGCTTCACACTTTCGTGAAGCCCGGTTCCACAAGGAGCTAAGATGAAAACTGTATTTCGTATGCTTGCATTACTGGTTTTGTTGGCCGCACGCCCCCAGCCCCACGCGCTTTTTGCCCAGGATTCAGAAGAACCGGAGAGGGAAATCATCCCGCAGTTCGCCGAAGGTCAGTATGAAGGCGAACTGTGCGCGCTGCCCTTCAACGTGATCGACGGCCAGCGCGTCCGCATCGGCGGCGTCGCGCACGGCGAAAACCCGGTGCCGGACTACCTCCCCATCGCCGATATCGCCGCCAGCCTGCCTGCTGCCGGATCAGAACCGACAGTGATCATCATCATTGACTTCTTCAACGACGCAGGTAGCAGCGACATCGGCTATACGCATGGCGACCTGGTCTATACCTACACGCAGGATGTCCTCAGCGAGGCCGTTAGTCCGGTTGCCCTGGACGCCATAAACATCGACAGCGGTCAAGACACGTTCGCCATCAACGATGACCTGAGATTGATGCTCCAGCGGTATCGTGAACAGGGCTACCAGCGTTTCGTCATCAACATGAGTTTCGCGCTGATCCCCTGCGACCTGATCACGACGGTGCAAGCCTATACCGAAGGTGCCGAAGTGCAGAATTTCGCGCAGCAGATGCACGACACCCTCATCGTCGGTGATCCGCTCATCACCAGCCTCACGCGCGAATACTGCCCGGAATATGGTAATGTGGCGTATGTGGCCGCTTCTGGCAATGCCGGGCTTCCGTTCCCGTTCTACCCGGCGGCCTTCGATGAAGTGCTGGCGGTGGGCGCGCTGGATATTTTTGGAAACCCCGCCCCCTACTCGAATCTTGGCGAAGTCGATGACATCGGTGCGGTTTTCAGCAGCATCATCAATGACGGCATCGAGGGCACCTCGTTCGCCGCGCCCACCACCAGCATCCGCCTGGCACATGACCTGAGCAGCGGTGCCATCGAGGACGCGTGCGGCATGGTCACCGGCGGTTCAACCACCGGTTTCATCCTGTTCGACTCAGCCTTCCCCAGTTTTGAATTCTTCTCTGGCTACGAGGTCAGCGAAGACGGGCTGACCTGGACGCTGTTCCTGAACGAGATGACGCTCCCCAGCGGTAACCCTGTGGTGGCCGGCCTGGTGGTGGAGGAGTTCCTCGCCATCGCAGCAGATCTGTTTGGCAGCGATGCGCCGTCAATCGAGGTGGTTGACGATCTGACGTTGATGATCACGTTCGTGTATCCAGAGCAGGCCGCAGAGTTAATGGACGCGCTGAGCGGTTACGAATTCACGATCATGGATTAGGTGAGCATGCATGGCCTTTGTAGGGGCGGCTCGTGAGGTTCTGTTGAAAAACGAGCGCCCGCCCAGATCGGGCACCCCACGACGCGCCCCTACAGCGGAACCGCCCTCACCCCCTCATTCCCCCTCGCCCAGTGCAGCGTTAGGGCGAGCGGGCAGGGGGTGAGGGCAGGCACGTATCGGGCGCTGCGCGGCCCGGCCCCTGGTGATAGCATGTCAGGGCTGCGGGATGTAGGACTCCAGCGCGGGCGGCAGCGCCCCCCCCTGCAGTTTGAGGCTCTGCACCCGGTACAGATAGGCCGCGCCCTCCATGATATGGCGCGCCACATCCGCCACGCGGCGGTTTTCTGGCTGTTCCAGGTACGTCCCGGCGGCCCAGGCGTTAAACGCGCCCATCGACGGCCCACACCAGATCTGGTAATCCACCTCGCGCCCCTGTTCGCCACTGTTCGACCAGCGCGACGACAGCCCCAGGTACCAGCGGAAGATGAGCGCCATCTTGCGCTTGGCGTTATCGTTGGCGCGGTGGATCTGCTCTGGGTCGCGCTCCATGAAGAATTTCACCGTGTCTTGCCAGATATCCTCCATCGGGCGGCGCAGGGTCTGCTTTTCCAGCTTGTCGCGTTCGTCCGCCGGGATCGCCTCCACCGAGTCATACGCGCGGTAGATCTCATACAGCTTCTGCGCGCGCATGGGGAAGAACGTGCCGCGCTTAAGCACCTGCACCCGTACACCCATCTCGAACATGTCCGCAGCCGGGGCCATCATCACATCGGCAATATCCGCCTGCGCCAGCAGCTTCTTGGTGTGGGCACTCGCGCCGGCCTCCACGCACGCCTGGTTAATCGACCCCGTGACCACGTAGGCCGCGCCCATCATAAACGCGCCCAGCGCCGCGGACGGCGTGCCAATGCCGCCCGCCGCCCCCACCCGCACCGTGTAGCCGTGCCTGGCGCGGATTTCGTCGCGCAGGCCCAAAATCGACGGCAGCAGGCTCACCAGCGGGCGGTTATCGGTGTGGCCGCCAGAATCCGCCTCTACGGTGATGTCATCTGCCACCGGCACACGCCTGGCAAGCGCTGCCTGCTGCGCGCTGATCAGCCCCTGCTCAACCAGGGGCCGCAGAATGCGTTCTGGCGCTGGCTCCATAAACTTCTGCGCCACCTCGCGCCGCGAAATCTTGGCGATCACGCGGTTGGCGCTCACGATGTTCCCGGCGGCGTCTTCGCTAAGACCGGCAGCGCGGTACCGCACAACGTGCGCCGTAAGGTCCAGGAAGGCAGAGGCCTCCACCACGCGGATGCCGTACTGCAAGAACAGCTCCACCGCGCGCCGTTCCATCGCTTCTTCTGCCGGGCTGTGAATCAGGTTGAAGGCGTAGGGTCCGTGGGGCAGCGCGGCCTGTATCGCCCTGATCGCTTCTTCCAGCCGCGGCCCCACCACGCCAGCCGCCCCAAACGAGGCCAGCAGACCGGCGCGCCCCATCGCAATCACCAGATCCACCGAGGCGATGCCGTTGGCCATCGCGCCGCTGGCGTAATTGTGGCGCACGCCATAGGCGCGGCGAAAGCCAGCATCCCCCAGGTTTTCCGCAGGGGCCGCCAGCGTATACCCCAGCAGTTGCGCCCCGCTCTGGCCGTCCCAGGTGTTGGTGAGTCCCACGCGCCCACCGTCCGATGTGGCATACACGGGATGGGCGAGATTCATCAGCGCCGCGCGCATCCCTGCTTCGTCATACACTGTATACACTGTGGACATGATGTTTGTTCCATTCGTCGTGATGCGATTAACCCGGACCGGTTCATAACGGTGTGACCTGCGGCGAAACAATCACCCTTCTTTCACCGCGACCGCCACGCCCTTGAATTCGTAGATGCGCAGGTCGCCTTTCCACAAGCTGGCGTCTGCCGTGATGTGAACCTCGTCGGCCACCCGTTCCACACCGGTGATATGCACTTCAGAGAAAACTTCTTTGCTGTCGCTGAGGACCTGCCCGCGATACTTCCAGATCATCTTATGGTTTTCGATGTGGCCGAAGCGCGGCACCCTGAACCCGGCATTCAGCCCTGCTTCGATGGCGTAGAGC
>CAZQIJ010000181.1:0-8718 GCA_964592955.1 uncultured Anaerolineaceae bacterium | reverse complement strand
GGCGCCTGGGTGGCCGCTGGCGGCGAAGCGGTCGCTGTTGAGAAAACCGGTGTCGCTGTCGCGGTGAGGCGCATTGGAGTCGGCGTCCAGGGTGCGGGTGTTGCGGTGAAGGCAGCCGGTGTTGGCGTTGGCGTTGGTGGTTCCGGGGTGGGCTGCTGCTGCGGCGCTGTGAAGGTCCAGGTGCTGTCCGCAAGCATCAGATCGGGCAGGTCCCAGTCATCCATATCGGCAATGCCGGAAGCAAAGACGACAAGCGAACACACGTCTTCAGGCGGCAGATCGAGCCATAGTGAAACCTGACTGCTGGAACCGTTGGCCGGATGCGTAATGGCGGTGCTGGTCACCGTGCCAACGCTGCTGCAGGTGACCGCGAATGCGGATGGCTGCGGGAAGATGGCTTCGTTGAACGTCACCAGGATGGCATCATCAGGGTAAACCGGGGCATGGCCAGCGCTTACCTGAGCCACAAACGGCGGCACATCGTTGAGCATACCGGGGGTGAGTATGCTGCCCGGACTCTGCGCCGGTTCGGGCAGGTACGGGCCTGGATTGGTCGTATTCAGGTTGTCCGCCGCCCACCACGCCTGAAGTTCGCTCCGGTAATCATCGGGGTGGCGCACCACGAAATCCGGGGTAAAGGGCTGCTCGTCGGAAGGCGGGGGAAACGCGACCCCGTAGGTGTAGCTGCCGCTTCTACCATCATGAATGCCGATGCTGTCGATCACGGCTGCCCAGGGCGTGACATCCAGGGTGCCGTCGTTATCGGTGTCCAGGTCCTGGGCGACGAACCCGGAGAACGCGCTGACCACAAGCACGGTCTGGGTGTTATTAGACAGATCCTGATAGCCAACCAGAGCCGGGAGCAGCGCGACGCTGCTGCCGGGGGCAAGCGGTGTGCCCAGCGTGTTGTCAAGCGAGTCTCGCAGCAGCAAAAGACCGCCGCTGCCGGTAACATACGCGTTCAGGTCAGCCACAAACAGGATCTGGCCCGCCGTAGCGGTTGTACCGCCCAGCACCAGCAGGGTGTACCCCTCAAGGGATGTTGATGGCGGCCCGATAAGTTCGATCCATTCGTAGCCGTCATCGTTTGGGCCGGGTGGGTTAAACTGAATCTCGTTGATGTGGGGCGCTGGCGGAAAAGCCGGTTGCGGGTTGACCCCTGAAACCACTAACACCCAAAGCAGGCAAAGCAGCGCAGCAGATTTCACGGTTTTCGCCATCAGGATTCTCCAGCGTCATACATGGCGCGGCAGCTACGACGAACGAAGTATACGCAGAGGCAGAGTCGTTACCAATTACAGAATCCATACAAACACAACGGCCTCCGGCGTGATCGTCCACCGGCAACCGCACAAGCACGGTCAGCGATCTTCTGGCGCGGATGCGCTGAGCCTGGCGAAAAGCGCAGCGCCGGTTACGGGGGAATGAAGGGCAACGGGTACAGCAGGCAGGCCCAGGCTGGCCGTGACGGCACGGCTGAGCGCGTTCTCATGTGTAAGCAGGCTGCCTGCGAACACAACCGCCTGGGGTGTTAGGTCCAGGTGGGCCAGCACATGCCGCGCCAGTGCGCACAGGTGCTGCGCCGCATCCGTGATAATTGCTGCCGCGCCCGCATCACCGTCATCCGCCAGGGTCAGAACGCGCTGCGCCAGCGCCGCGACCTCGTGTGGACCAGCCTGCTGGTACATCCACCGAATCACATCGAGGGGCTGCGCAATGGCGATGGCCTGCATCATGACCTGTGGCAGACGGGTCACTATCGAGAGGCGGTTGTCCCCGTAATGTGTGAGCATCCGAAGCGCCTGCATCCCTATCCAGTAGCCGCTGCCCTCGTCACCCAGCAGATAGCCCCACCCTCCCGCGCGCTGCCTGCGCCCATCCGGCGAAACACCATAGGCGACGCTGCCCGTACCGCACAGCAGCACCAGGCCATCCAGGCGGCCACGCGCACCCACCAGCGCGATTTCTGTGTCTGCGCTTGGATACACCGCCACCCCCGGCAGGACTGGGGCGAGCGCAGCGCGCAGCCACGGCGCAGAATGCTCTGCCGCCGCCCCGGCCACGCCAATACCGGCCCCAGCGATATCACCGGCAGCGAGACCGGCAGCCGCCAGCGCCGCCCGCACCCCAGCGCGGATACGCTCCGCAGCGACGGGCTGCCCCACCGCGCCCGGATTGACGGCCTCACCCTGCACAGAGGCACGTTCGCGCAGTGCATCGTCCACGATGACCACGCGCAGTGAACTGCCACCGCCATCCACACCCAGCCAATTCATGGCGCGTCCACCCTCCGCCATGTACGTTCGATGAGGCTGGCAAAGTTGGCCCCTGGGGTAATCTGGCCGAGGACTGCCGGATGCCGTGCGCCGGTCTGCCCTGTTAGGACGCCGGGGCGATTATGCCAGGTCTCGTATGCCAGCACCGCGAACACCAGCGCTTCTTTAAAATCACTGAAGCCATGACCATCAGAGGCGTCACCCGCAGGCGCGTGTGTGTCGCCCTCCCCTACCGCCTCATGCGTAATCACCTGCGCCGGTGCCAGCAGATCGCGCAGCATGGTGACCAGCGTCCTGTTGTGAACACCACCACCGCCGAGAATGACCTGATGCGGTGGGTGCGGCGCATAGTCGCGGTAGGCATGCGCGATGCTGTGCGCGGTGAGTGCGGTAAGGGTCGCCATGATTCCGGCGTCGTCGATCCCCAGCGCGCGCCCCTGCTCAACAAGACCATGCGCCAGCGCCACGCCAAAGGTCTCGCGGCCTGTGGTGCGGGGGGGCGGCTGGCGAAAGAACGGGTGACGCAGCAAATCGGCCAGCCAGGCCGCATTGACCTGCCCGGACGCGGCTAACAGACCGTCACGGTCATAGGCTTGGGTGCCGTGTGTGATGAGACTCGCTGCCGCGTCGATGAGCGCGTTGCCGGGACCGGTATCGAAGGCCACCAGCGCGCCGTCCTGGTTCAGGGGCGGCAGAAACGTGACGTTACCCATGCCGCCGATATTCTGCACAGCGCGCCAGCGCGAGGGATCGCGCAGCACCAGCCAATCGACGTAGGCCGTCAGCGGTGCGCCCTGCCCCCCGGCGGCGACATCGCGCTCACGAAAGTTGTGAATGGTGGTGATGCCGGTCTGTTCCACGAGCACCGCCGCCGAACCCAGTTGCAGGGTTGAGGTCACGAACCCATCAGGCGTCACATCATGCCAGAAGGTCTGCCCGTGTGAGCCAATGAGGTCTACGCCATCGCAGGGGCCCACCACCGCGCGAATTGCCGCGACAAAGCGTTCGGCAAGGGCAACGTTCAGGCGGCACAGCACATCGACGGTGCCGCTGGCACAGGCCGCCAGTACCTGTTCACGAAAGGCTGGATCGTAGGGTACACTGCCCGCCTTCAGGATGCGCGCGGTGAGCGCGGGCGGCGCGCCTTCGATTTCGCAAAGGGCAACATCGATACCGTCTACTGAAGTCCCTGACATCAACCCGATGATTTTCAATGCACTACGCTCCATCTGATGCGCGAATACCCGGCAGGCACGCTGCCGCACATCGCTGCGCATACTGTCTCGCGGATCCGGTTTCAATCGTACAGGCGGTACGGCGCAGACTGCTCCCAGAACGCCTGCTGAAACGCCTCCCAACCGGACATGATCGCCTGCAAAGTCTCTGGCAGCGTAAGCCCTGCCGCAAAAACCGCACGCGGTTGGGAAGATCCGATGAGCCTGTCGAAATGATAGACCCCTTCAAATGGCGGCAGCCAGGCAAAATCCGCCGGATACAGGCGGCGTATCGTATAAAGGACCGCAAGCCAGCCGACCAGCGAACGATAAGTCGGCCCGGTGATATGTGCCTGAACGCCGCCGCATGTCAGCCCGGCAAACTTACCGCTTGCAGGGCTGAAGTGGTGCGGCCTGAAGCGAACGCCGGGCAGTTCCAGAGCGTTCAGGGCATCGGCCAGGGCAAGCGCATCAACAAACGGCGCGCCAACCACCTCAAACGGCAGCGGTGTTCCCCGCCCTTCCGATAAAATGGTGCCTTCCAGCAGGCATGCGCCAGGATAATGCGCCGCGGTGGAAAAATGCGGCATATTGGGTGACGGCGGCACAAACACCCGGTTAAGGTCTGGCCAGCGCAGCGCACGCCGCCAACCGGAACAAGGCAGCACCTCCACTTCTGCCGGGGTCGGATTCCAGACGGCGTTGAGCATTCGCGCCAGTTCGCCCAGCGTCAGCCCATGCTGTACCGGGATCGACCAGCGCCCGACGAGCGAAGCCAGCGCAGGATCGAGCGGGCCGCCATCCATGCCAGCACCCAGCGGATTGGGACGATCCAGGATCATGACGGGGATGCCGTGTTCGCCGCACGCCTCCAGGATGTGTGTCAGTGTCCACAGATACCTATAGTAGCGCACCCCGATATCCTGAATGTCGCAGACCATGATATCGAGTCCGGTCAGCATGTCGGGGGTCGGGCGGAGTGTGGGGCCGTAGAGGCTGAAAACAGGAAGCCCGGTGAGCGGGTCGGTACCTGCGCCAACACCTGCTCCCTCAGCGGCTGCGGCAGAAAACCCGTGTTCCGGGCCGAACAGCGCCACCAAACGGACCGCATCGCGCTGGCTGGCGTGCCGAAAAAGGGTGTAGGTGGGGGTCAGGTCTTGGCTGACGGCGCTGAGGTTGGTGAACAAGCCCACCCGGCGGCCTGTTAACGGCGCAAATGCCGCCTCGTAGAGACGATCAATGCCGTACTGCATGGCTAAACCTCCAGCGGAAGACGGCCCGATGGCACAAATTCGCCAGTGAGCGCGGCTGCGGCGGCCAGGAGTGAAGGCGCGCTGTCGCCACCTGTACAGATGACGGTGCCGGTTGCGACCAGCACCGCGTCATAGGGATTGCGCAGCGCAAGCAGCACCAGATGCCGCTGGGCGGCGTGAAGCGCTGCGGCAATCTGCCGAACCATCTCGGCCTGTGCCGGATTCAGGTGCGCGCTGCGGCTGGCAACAATGACGATATCCGCGTTGGCAAAGGCTGTATCCTGCGTGATGTGCGGGATGTGCGCCTCGTCAGGGTTTGCAGGCAGCAGCACAGCGCTGATCTCGCCGCGCAGACGCGCCTTCAGCACCTGTGCCAGCGGGCTGACGGCGTGATTCTCCTGCACCAGACTATCCAGCATCATCGCAAATTCGATCAGGTGGATGCGCTGCCCTGGCCGCAGCGGCAGCACGCCGCCCTCTGCCCTCACCAGGGTAACGGCGGCGTTGGCGGCAGCCTGCATCGTTTGCTGGTGCGCTTGGCTGAAGATCGAGGTCAGATCCGGGGTTGTGGCAGCGAAGGATGCCGGTATGGGGAAACGCGCTTTCATGGCGGCGATGCGCGCATGGGCGGCGTCAACCCGCGCTTCCGGCACGTCGCCACGCCTGACTGCCGCCAGCAGATGGTCATAGGCATCTGCCTGTTTTTGTGGGGTGTGAGAGACGAGGATGATATCGATCCCGGCGTTGGCGGCCCGCACGACGGAGTCGGCAATGCCATAGTGATCATCAATGGCTTTCATCTCCAGGCAGTCGGTCGTCACCACGCCGTCAAAGCCCAGCGTGTCGCGCAGCAGCCGCACCAGATGTTCGGAGAGGGTTGCGGGATGTTCGGCATCCAGGGCGGTGATGATGGTATGGGTGGTCATGATGGCGGCAAGGCCGCGTTCGATGAGCACGCGGTACGGCAGCAGATCGTTTGTGAGGATTTGTTCCAGGGGTGTATCCAGGCGCGGCAGGGCAAGGTGTGTGTCTATGGCCGTGTTGCCCAGCCCAGGAAAATGCTTGGCACAGGCCGCCACCCCCGCAGACTGAAAGCCGCGTGTCGCGGCGGCTGCCAGCACGGCCACCCGTTCGGGATCGCTGCCAAACGAGCGCGTGCCTACGGTTGGATTGGTCACATTGTAGGTGATATCCACAACCGGCGCATACGTCCAGTTGATGCCCAGCGTGTAGAGTTCCTGGCCAAGCACCGCCGATACAGCCTCGGTCACCCTTTCAGCGTCATGCGCGATGCTGGCCAGCGCCAGCGCGCCAGGGCTTTCACTGAAGCCGTCGCGCAGGCGTGCCACCGTACCGCCTTCCTGGTCAATGGCCACCAGCAGCGGGTGCTTTGCCGCGCCGTGCAGTTGTGCAGTGAGGGCGGCAAGCTGCGCCGGGGACTCCACATTGCGCCCAAACAGAATCGCCCCGCCCAGCCGACCTTCGCGCAGCCACTCCAGGAAATACGCCGGCGCGGTCAGGCCATCAAACCCGCCCATCAGCATCTGCCCAACGCGATCTTCCATTGTCTTCATCCGCACATCCTTCTGGTTTAATTCATCCGGTACTGGCACAGGCTCACACGCGCTCCAACAGGCGGGCACGAAACTTATAGCGATCCCCGCGGTAAGCCGATTCAACATATTCGACCGGCACACCGGTTTCGAGGTAGGTGACACGGCTCATACTCAGAATCGGGCTGCGCTCCTCCAACAGCAGGTAGCGAGCTTCTTCGGCAGTGGGCAGGCGCGCCTCAATTTCCTGGTCGGCATAGGCCAGATGCAGGCTGTAATGCGTTTGCAGCACGTCATACAGCGACTCGCGCGTGAAGTCGAAGCGGTCGAGGATCGCATCGCAGTGCCCCCCAACGAGGTGGGCGGTTTCGAGCGCGACCGGCTGTTCATTGGCCAGGCGCACACGTTTGAGCAGTGCCAGCGTCACCCCCACCGGCACGGCCAACCGCTGCGCCAGCGGCTCTGTGGCGGTGATCCAGCGTGCCTCGATGACCTGGCTGCTGGGCCGCTGGCCGCGCTTCTGCATCTCTTCGGAGAAGCTCGTCAGCGTATCCAGCGTCTGGTCTATAGGCTCTGCGCTAACGAAGGTGCCTTTGCCCACCTGCGTATATAACTTGCCTTCCAGCACCAGTTCTTTCAGCGCTTTGCTGACGGTGAGACGGCTCACCCCGAACTGTTCAGACAAGCTGCGCTCTGAAGGCACCTGGTCATGCGGGTTCAGTTCTCCGGTATTGATCTTATAGAGTATGTAGTCTTTGATCTGCTCGTAATAGGGCTTTGATGACTGGGCTTTTAGCATCTCGCCGCCTCCTTTACCGCATCACCCGCCACAACACCACCACCCCGGCAACCAGCGCCAGCCCCAGCCCGGCGCTGCACAGGCTGACGACAAATTCGCCGCTGTCGCTGGGCTGAAACAGGGCCGAACACAGGCCAGCGCCAAGAATAAAGAAACCAAGCTGAAGAAACCCGTGAAGTGAGTCACGCGCCATACGGGTTCAGCGTTCCCGTCTCCACCAAAGGAATACAGGCTGTGTCCTGGATGAACCCCGGCGGCGTGGCCAGCGCGGGTACGCGCACGTCACACACGCCCGGCTGAAAGAACGGACAGCGCGGATGAAACGCGCACCCTAGCGGAACAGCCGTCAGGCTTGGAATTTCGTCTGAGCGCAGCCGCATGGGGGCCTTGCTGCGGGTGGTCACCGGGTCGGCCTCCGGGACGGCAGAGAGCAGCGCGCGGGTATACGGATGCGCCGGATGCGCGATGACATCCGGTGTGCGGCCAATTTCCACGATGCGCCCCAGGTACATCACAGCGATGCGCCCTTCCCAGGCGAAATACTTGGCCAGTGCCAGATCGTGCGTGACAAAGACGATGGACAGGTTGAACAGCGCGCGCAGGTTGTGCAGCATCTTCAGGATGCCGATGCGGATGCTCACATCCACCATGCTTACCGCTTCGTCTGCCACGATCAGGTTGGGGCTTACGGTAAGGGCGCGGGCAATGCTCACGCGCTGACGCTGCCCGCCGCTCAGTTGGTGCGGGAACTTGTTCACAATGTCGCCCGGCGGCGTTAAATCGACCAGGGTCAGCAGCTCCCAGATGCGCCGCCGCAGTGCGTTACGCCCACTGACCATGTGATGCCGTCGCAGCGGAAAGCTGAGGATCTGCCCGATGGTGTGCGCCGGATTAAGCGAGGCAAACGGGTCCTGGTGCACCACCTGCAGCGCGCGCCGCGCCAGCGCACGCTCCTGCCGGTTGTAGCTCCTCAGCGGACGCCCGTGATAGAGCATGTCGCCGCGCGAAGGCTCCAGCAGCCCGGCGATAATTTTGCCGGTGGTGGTTTTGCCGCAGCCGCTCTCCCCTACCAGGCACAGCACCTCGGTGGGGTGGATGGCGAGGTTGATATCCTGCAGCACGGGGATTGCGACACGGTCTTTCTCGAACGAGCGGTAAACGCCGCGCAGTTCTACGATGGGCTGCTCGCTCATGTTGGGTTCAGCACCTTCCTGCGCTGCTCGCGCACCTGCTCGTGATGATGGCAGGCGACCCGGTGCGCGCCGTCGTCTTCGTGAAACGTAAGGACAGGCGGCACGGTGGTGGCGCAAAGCGCTGTTGCAAACCGGCAGCGCTCGTGAAACCGGCAGCCGCTCGGCGGGTCGATGAGGTCTGGTGGGCTGCCGGGGATGCTGTTCAGTTCCTGCGCGCCCACGCTCAATCGCGGCGCGGCATCCAGCAGGCTGAGCGTGTAGGCGTGGCGTGGATGGTAGAAGACCTCGCGCACCGGGCCAACTTCCACAAATTCACCGGCGTACATGGTGGCGACGGTATCGGCGATTTCCGCCGCGACCGCCAGATCATGGCTGACGAAGATCACGCTGAAATTCAGCTCTTCGCGCAAGCGCTTCAGCACTTCAAGGA
>CAZQIJ010000180.1:0-8759 GCA_964592955.1 uncultured Anaerolineaceae bacterium | reverse complement strand
GGACAATCCAACGCGGTGAGAGCGCCGCGTAGCGTTTCTGAAATGCAGCCAGCAGATGTAGCGGTGGATTCACGTCCAAGATGTTTAACCTTTTTTCCCCGAATAATTGTAGTACAGTATAGCACGGCAAAGGGGGTCTTGTCGTCCCCTGTCCAGGGTATGTTCTGAATCTGGGGTGTTGCACCGCGCAAAACACCCTTTTTGAATTTCGCCCGAATCTGCTACAGTACGGGCATGCAACACGCATTTGCGCCAGCACACCCGTCAGGCAACCGGTTGCAGACTCTGGCAAACACAGCCCGAAAGGCCATGATCTATGCAGCGAGAACACAGAATCCTGCGGCTTTCCATCGTATTTCTGGGGATGGCGGTCGCGTTGTTTGGGGCCAGTGACTGGCTGTGGACATCCGCCCAGGAACAGCCAACCTCCACCCCACCCACGCTGGTGAGCGCGGCAGCGTGTGGCACACCGCTGAGCACTGTGTGGCTTTCTGCCAGCGACGCCTGCGTGGGCAAGCCGTTTGGCTATGTGTGTAATGGCGGCATAACGCCCCTCGTTGAACCTGGCGGCGGTGTGGCAGATGCGCTTACCCCACTCGGCGGACTGGTGGAGACGGGTGTGGTGGATGCTGTGTCCACGATGCCGATGGCGGCAGACGGGCAAACTGGCGGACTCTTGTGGATGCGTGTGGCCGCGCCAGATACGCTGGTGCAGTACAGCGGCCTGGTGGTGGGCGAAGTCCATCTGCGCGATGTGACTCCTGCCGAATTTCAGGCCCCGCCCTGGCAGTCGTTTGTGGTTCAGACGCTGGACTCGCCAGAACGCTGCGAGCTTGCGCCGCACAGTTCGATGATGGTGCAGAGCCTCCCCGGGCAGGCGGCGCGGCTCGTCGTCAACGGTGTGTCGCTGGATCTCAACGGGACGGTCGTCCTTCAAACCTTTGATGACCAGACGCATTTTATGATGATCGCCGGAAATCTGCGCCTGCTGGCGCTTGGTCAGCGTGCCGAAATCGAGGTTGGCCAGGAAGTAAGCGCGCGCTACACGCCAGACAATTACGCCGTACCGGTCGCGGCGTTCTCCCCGGTCGCACGCTTCAGCGAAGAAAGGGTCGCGCATCTGCCCGTACTGCTGCTGGACCGCCCCGTGACGATCCCCGAAGCCGGGTATGCGACCACCATCAACGCGGCAAACCTGCGCACAGCGCCCTCGCTGGATGCCGCCGTGCTGCTGCAAGCCCCAGGCGGAGAACGTGTCATTATCCTGGCGCGCAACCCGGAAGGGGACTGGTACCACGTGCGCACATCCAGTGGGCAAACCGGCTGGATGTTCAACGAGCTGATCACAGGTGATTTCGGCGAAATCCGCAATACCTATGTGGAAACGCCCCTGCCGCCCCAGCGTTTGGGCAGTTTGGGGCAGGTCGCACGGGTGATCGCCCCCAACGGCGTCACCCTGCGCAGCGCGCCAGATATCGCCTTCGCGGCGCTGGCCACACTCCCGTTTGGGCTGGAAGTTCAGCTTATGGCACGCAGCCCCTACAGCCCCTGGATCAAGGTCGATTCCAGCGGCAGTGTGGGCTGGGTGGCCCTCATCACGGTAGACACACAGGCCATTATTGAATCGCTGCCGGTGGACTATGATGTGCCGCCCCCGCCACAGCCAACCCGCATTCCCGGCTCGTTTGGTAACGCCTTCCCGGATCCGAGCTGCTACCCGAATTGTTAAGGAACTTGTGGCAGCCAGAGCGCAGAAAGAGGAAATGTCGATGAAATGGATGCAGATCAGCGTGACAGCCAGCGTGGACGCTGCCGACGCCGTCGCGGCAGTTCTCCAGGATTACGGCAATCAGGGGATTTCGATTGAGCACCTGGGCATTATGCCGGAAATGTATGATGACGGCGCTGTACCGCCGCCCGATGTGCTCATCGTGCGCGCCTACCTGCCGGCCGACGACCGCACCCCCGCCGCGCTGCAGTCGTTGGAAAGCGCGCTGCACGCGCAGCGCTTCCCAGCGCCACACTATGCGCTGGTGGATGAAGAGGACTGGGCAGAAGCCTGGAAAGCGCACTACCACACCACCCGCATCGGACGCCGCATCGTTATCCGCCCCATTTGGGAGCAGGCAGAAACGCAGCCCGGCGATGTGGTGATTGACCTGGATCCGGGCATGGCCTTTGGCACGGGAACACACGCCACCACGCAGCTTTGTCTGGCCGCGCTGGAAGACGTTATCCGTCCGGGCGTTACGGTGCTGGATATGGGCACGGGCAGCGGCATTCTGGCCATCGCGGCTGTGAAGCTTGGCGCGGTTAAGGTGATTGCGGTGGATAACGACCCGATCGCGGTGGAGGTGGCAGAGGCCAATGCGCGCGCCAATGGGGTGGGGCACGCCATCAACGCCATCGAAGGCAGCCTGAAGACCGTGATTACGTCTGCACGGCGCTACGATGTGCTGGTCGCCAACATCATCGCCCGCATCATCATCGAGATGTGCGGCGGCGGCCTGGGCCAGATGGTGCGCCCAGGGGGGCACGCCATCTTCAGCGGCATCGTCAGCCACCAGGTCGAAGACGTGAACGCTGCCCTGGCCGAAGCCGGCCTCACCGTCACCGGGATGCGTGAGGATGGCGACTGGGTGGCCATCGAAGCTGTGCGCCCTGGTGTTGCGGACGATTAACCGGCGCGGCGGGGCAAGCGGTATAGCCCGCACCCGCCGCTTCGCGCAGCGCTGCACGTCCTACGCTTGTGCGCTGTTGCAGTACCAGGCCATGCCATAGGCGTCAAGCTCCACCACCAGCTTGCCGTCGCTGACCTCAACCGCGGGATAGGTCCCCAGTGCATCGTCAAAGATCCCGCTTTCGCCAGTGGGGATCTCGATGATCGTTTTCGCGTCGCCCGCGTTAAAGACTGCTACCACCACTTCACCCTCGGCGCGGCGCGAAAAGGCATACACGCGGCGTGCATCGTCCAGCGCCACCGTTTGCACATCGCCCCGGCGCAGCGCCTTCGACCCGCTGCGGAACTTCAGCGCTTTCTTATAGAACGCGACAATCTCCTCATCGAGTTGATCCCAGGGCATGCAGCGCCGCCCATCCTCGGCATACGCGCCTTCCAGCGCCGTCTCGCTGCCGTAATAGATCATCGGCGCGCCAGGATACGCCAGTTGGAACGCCACACATGCCATGAACCGGCGTCGGTCATTCTTGCACACCGTCATCAGGCGATCCGAATCGTGTGAATCCAGGATGTTCATCTGGGACCATACCGCTTCGGGCGGGGTATCGCGCAGCCAGGTCTGCAGGCGGTCATCCAGTTCAGATGGCAGCAGGTCAAGCGTCCCGGCAAAACCGCGCACAGCCCAGGTAAAGCGGTAATTCATCGTGGCGTTAAACGTGTCGCCAAGCAGGTAATGGGTAGAATCGCGCCATTCCTCCGAAATCAGGTACGCCCCTGGATTGGTCGCCTCCAGCACGGCGCGCATTCGCTGCCAGAAGACCAGCGTGTTATCGAAGGCCACATCGCAGCGCCAGCCGTCAATGCCTTTCTTCAGCCAGGTTGCGGCCACGCCGTCCGGCCCCAGGAAGTAATGTTCCATTTCCGGGCATTCAACAAATTCCGGCATAAAGCCGAACCCATACCAGCCATCGTAATCACTGGGCCACTCGCGGAATTTGAACCAGCGGTAATAGGGCGATTCCCTGGATTGCGCCGCGCCCAGCACGCCGTCTTTGCTGTGCTTGCCGGTGATGTCAAAGTAGATGCTGTCTGACGAGCAGTGGTTAAACACCGCATCCAGCACCAGCCGCAGCCCGCGTGCCTTACAGCCCTCAACCAGCGCGTCGAAATCTGCTTCTGTGCCCAGCATCGGGTCGATCTTCATGAAGTTGATGGCTTCGTAGCGGTGGTTGGTGGCAGCCTCAAAGATCGGGGTCAGGTAGATGCAGTCGATGCCCAGGTCTTTCAGATAATCCAGTTTGCTCACCAGCCCCGGCAGGTCGCCGCCGAAAAAATCGCGCCCCAGCGGCGGGGCTTCTGGCGCTGCCCCCCACTGCATAAAGCGCGCTTCCTGGCCATACACGCCGGGGTGCGACAGCGCGCGCTGCGGGTCGCTGGTGGCAAAGCGATCTGGGAAGATCTGGTAGATCACCATACCGCGCGTCCAGTCCGGGGGCATACGCGCCGGATCATATACCGCGATCTTGAACTCAATATCGGTCCATTCGTGGTACACCGGGCGGTTGTGGCCTTCGATCTGGCGGCGCTCCATGATCTGCACATCCCCCACCACAAAATGATACGTCACGATGGTGATCTCCTGCGGCATCATCACGTGTGCCGTCCAGCGGTCTGCGCCTGCCGTCGTCATCGCCACGCGCCACCGGTACGCGCGGCGGGTATCCGTCAGCACGATTTCCGGCTCAATGTGCCGAACAGACGCGGCAGACGCGTGGCTGGTCTTCAGGTAACCCTCCACACCTTCCAGGGTCAGTTCCACGGTGGCACGCCTGGGCTGCGCGCCAGGTGGCAGATGAAACGGATACCCCGCCCGAATTTGGCGGGCATTATCCCTGCTGATCGTACTCATAGGTATCCTGTATCCTATCTTATTCAGAGTTGGAAAAAGTCGCGTGTATTATAGCGTATAACGCTGTGTGCTGCGTGAATGCTGGATCGCCAGACGCTATACGCCCAGGCGGCGGGCTATACGCAGCAGCCCAATGATCGTTTTTGCGTCAATTATTTCACCGCGTTCGATCATCGCCAGCGCTTCGGGGAGTGGAACGCGCACCAGTTCCAGGAATTCGTCCGCATCCATCGCCAGGCGCGATTCGCGGAGATCGGTGGCATAAAAAAGGTGGATGTACTCTGTGGTATAACCGGGGGCCACGAAGAACCCGCCCAGGGCTTCCAGCGTGGCAGGCTTATAGCCTGTTTCTTCCTGCATTTCGCGCACTGCCGACTCTTGCGGCGGTTCGCCGGGTTGGAGCGTGCCAGCAGGCAGTTCAAACAGCACCTGCTGCGCGGGCAGCCGAAACTGGCGCACCATCAGCACCTGCTTCTGGTCATCCAGCGCAACAATGGCGACTGCCCCCGGATGCTGTACCTGCTCGCGCTTGGTATGCTCTCCGTTGTGCAGCCGCACTTCGTGGACATCAACATTAACCACACGCCCCGTATAGATGTTGCGCGTGCTGATGATCGTTTCTTCCATTGTGGTCAACCTGTTTACAGACGCGGCGGGCTGCCCTGTGTTGCAGCAGCGCCGCGCCCTACCTACACATACAAGAGTCCGTAATTATGGGATGATCAGTTCCTGGCCGAAATAGATCAGGTTCGGATTGCTGATATTATTGGCCGCCGCAATCGTCATGATCGGCACATTATACTGCATCGAAATCTGGAACAGCGTTTCGTACTGCTGCACCACGTGGATGCGACCCCCGCCAGAGCCTGTTCCAGGCGCTGCGCCAGATCCTGGTGGGACCGGGGCTGCGCTGGTGGGCGGCGGGATCTGCCCGGTGGTGCCGCAGCCGGGGATCGTCAACTGCTGGCCGATGCTGATCAGTTCCAGGTTCACGATGCCGCTCGCAAGGGCAATATCCTGGTAGGCGACGCCATAGCGCAGCCCGATGCGGAACAGGTTTTCGCCTGCCGACACCGTATGGATACAGTCTGCGCCGGTCACGGGTGGTACGCTTCCAAACGCGGGGGTAAGCGTGGCGGTGGGCACGAAGACATCTGGCGTTGGGGTCTCGGTGGGCAGCGTGACACTGAACTGGTCTTCCCAGGCCTGCGTCAGCGCAGCCGCGGTCAGGGTGGGTTCCAGAATCAACTGGGTGGCCGTGAGGAACGCCGCCTGATCCTCCGAAGTGATATCCTCGGTGATCTGGGCCACCGGGGTGCCTTCAAAGCCAAAGTCTTCCGTTGCAGTTTCTGTCACTTCTTCGGTGGCTTGCGCTGCGACCTCTTCCGTAATAACCGCCTGGGCAGAGAATTCCTCGGTCAGTTCCGGGGAAGGCGTGGGGGTGGCGGTCGGTTCCGGTGTCAGGGTCGGCGTAAACGTCGGACTCGGCAGAAACTGAGCGACAGGCGCTTGAAATTCCTGGTTCGCGTCGGATGCCTTCAGGCATCCCGCGGCCGTAAACATGACAAACAACAAACCAATGACGAGCCAAAAAGAGCGTGGCATCCATTTCTTCATAAGCGTCTAGCCTCGCAGGGTTGCACCGTACATTCAAGATTATAAGAGGTTTAGCGCTATCCCACAAACAAGCGGCTTGTGAGAATCACACGATTGTTGTTTCTGGCATCAGAAACCCTGGTACAGCACTTGGGCTTCCGCTGGTGAAAGCCGCGCCGCTTTCGCGCGCTGACCATGAGATCCGGCAGCACCCTCTGTGCCAGAATGGATGAAAGCGTTTCTGGCTTCAGGCTGCGGGCTGTGTGGATCTGTCGCGTTTTGCGGGTTGGATGCGCAACTGGACACCAAACCGCATATCCATTATAGTTGAGAGGTGCTGCGCAGCCGAATATCGCGGCAGCACAGTGGAAACAACGACCCACAATCCACCAAAGACGATGAGTTGACAGGGGCATTCATGTCTGCCAGGGCTTATGTCCGCATTCAGAACGGCCCGGCGGCGGGGCAGGATCTGCACGTTTTTCCTGTGCCCACACTCGGTTTCGAGCATCCCGTCTATAGTATTGGGCGGGACAGCCGGTGCGATCTTCAGTTGAACGATCCGCAGATTGCCGCCGTTCATGCCGTGATCCTCTGCAATTATGCCACCGGCGAGTATGCCATCAAAGGCAATGCCCGTAACACGGTCATCCTGGATGGCACTGAAGTGCCATCTGGCAAACTGAAACCGGGGTCGGTGCTGCGCATCGGTAACACGCAGATGCGCTTCAGCCTTCAGGCCGGTAAGGGTGCAGATCAGGCGCGCGCTGGGCAGGTGTCGGCGCGCCCTCGCCAGGTCAATTCTACCGCATTGCTGAGCGCGGCGGTGGTGCTGGCCGTCATGATCAGCCTGCTGGCCATCTATCTGCTCAGCGGTGCCACCCTGGATGAGGTGCTTCAGGTGGCAGATCTCACGATCTCTGACGCCGAAATTGGCGGCTCTAACCGAATTTCGATGTCTGGCGGCTTGTCTGACCTGGCGTCCAGTGCCAACCTGTCGCAGGTCAACCCGTACCGGTATGGCTCACTGAGCCAGAGCGGTGTGCTCATGCTGTCGTTTGATGCCGACTGGTGAAGCTACTGCCGCAAACAGAAGCCCATCGTGAATGAGCTTAGAGCAGAGTACTCCGGTCGCGCGACGGTTGAAATCATCGATGTCGATGATCCCGCCAATTACGAGCTGGTCCGCCAGTACAGCGTCCAGTCCATTCCGCGCACGGTGGTGCTGGCCAGTAATGGCAGCATCCTGGGCAATCATCACGGGCTTACGACCAAAGACACGCTGCGCAGGTCGCTGGATGCCGCCATCGACGCCAGCAGTTAACGCCGCGTTTTGCGGTAGTCCGGGCGGGGTCCCGGCCTACCGGCTGTGATCTTAAGGCAAAGACAGTGAATCGTTTGTTGCGCCGCATCAGAAGCGAGCTAGACGTTTACCGCCGTGTGCTGGCTGACCCGCGCACCCCCTGGCTGGCGCGGGTTCTGCTGGGGGCAGCCCTGGCCTATCTCGTCTCCCCCCATTGACCTGATTCCAGACATGATCCCTGTGCTGGGGCAGTTAGATGATCTCTTCATCGTGCCAGGGCTGGTGTGGCTGGCCCTGCGGCTCATCCCGGCTGAGGTCATCGCTGCGCACCGCGAACCGTCTGCCAGCGAGGGTTAAGCGGCGCTGTTGCGCGCATACCAGCGCAGCGCCAGCGTGCCCATTGCGCGCGCCGTCGCGTAATTGACCGCGAATCCCACCACGGCCCCCAGCACAGGCACCACTTTGGCAAACGATTTTCCCAGAATCCGCACCGCAAAGCGCATAACCAGGTTAAAGGTGGATTCGGTGGCGCGCAGGCCGCCCGTCATCACCAGCGCGGTGCGGATCTCCACCTCTGGCTTGCTTGCGTCGCCATGCCCATAACTTTCTGCAATGAACTGCAACAGCCCCGCCTGAATGCGCGCCGAAACGAGAATATCCAGCGGCAGCGCGACCGGGAGCGTCACGAATCCGCCCACGCTGGTCACCGCGCCCAGAATGCCGCACCTGACCGCCTGCTGGTGGATGACCTGCTGGACAAGCGCTGCCTTCGGTGCCTGCGGCTGGGACGCCTGGGCTTTTTCGAAAGTGCGCTTCATCGCGCTCACATCGGGCGAAGCGAAGGTCGTCAGGCGGCGCACGATGAGGATGGCTGCCAGCGTGAGCAGCAGTGACGGCACCACACACAGCACCATGAATCCGATGAGCAGAACCTGCGGCAGATTCTGCAAGAGATCGTCCATTTTCTGCTCCTTAGAAAGTGCATACAAATCCGCACACCCGCCGCCGGTCATGCCGGGCAGAGGGCGCGCGTCAAAAAACCTGGGTGCGTGGGCATACTCCCGCAGTCCCAGGGAATGCAGCGCCATCTTTTACTTCTGGCGCGCGTGCTGTTGGCGAATCCCCCTCACCCTAAATCCCTCTCCCACTGCTTGGCGGGGAGAGGGACTTTCAAAAGCAGTTTGCGCCCCCTCTCCTCAACGTGTTATGGGAGAGAGGGCGGGGGTTTTCAAAGGTAGGTTTCAGGTGGGAAAGCGATAGGGAGAAAGCCG
>CAZQIJ010000179.1:0-8782 GCA_964592955.1 uncultured Anaerolineaceae bacterium | reverse complement strand
GTGTTCTCATCCCTCTATTCTATATCTGTCACCTCTAACGCGAAAGTCCATGAGCGTTAGTCGCGCCATTGTCCAAACATCTTATTCTCACGTGTACGTTCGAGAAAGTTATCCAGTCGTTTCTTGAACTCTGTCGCATTACGGCGTTGTTCATCGATATAACTGATCCGCACACGCTGATATAATGCCGGAAAAGCCTGAAAGTTAGCCCAGATTTGTGAGTCAGCCTGAAGCGCTTCGAGAATATCTGGCGGGATGCTAAATGCTTCCAATGACAGGTCTGGCAAGACAGCAAAACCGGCTTCAGTCATTAAACCCTGAGCAATCAAACGCCGAGCACGTTCTTTGTTCAGTTCTGTCCAGTGGCTCTTCGGACGGCGCGGGGTGAAACGTTGTGCAGTGCTCTCGGCATCGAGCGATTTTGCGACCCCATCGATCCAGCCAAAACACAGCGCTTCTTCAACAGATGCTAAATAAGAGATACGTGGCTTACCAGTCACAGATTTATAAGACACCAACCAGATTTCAGACGTGCTCGCATGGTTATCCTTTAGCCATTGCCGCCATGCCTCACGATCTGTAACACGCAGGGTTTCTGTAATTTTCACCGGTGGCATGGTTTACTCTCCTAAAGTACAGATTTCCGAGTCGGGTTGATCGTGGCTCATGCGAACATTTAATCTAGTATACAACGATTTGGCGGACGCGAGGAGCCGAATTTAGTGTACAATCAGAGTAAGAAAATAAGGCAAGAAGAAGTACCATATGACGATCAATGAAATCTGGGAACAGGTCAAAGTCCTTAGCCCGAAAGAACGGGATGAACTCGTCCGGCGTCTGCTGAGTCTGCCTACAGACACACCCGCCGCTGGTCAGATGCACGATATTCTGAAATTTGAAGGGATTGCCGTCCATCTCGCTGACGACGAAGACCCACAGGCGTATGTGAATCGCATCCGCGATGAGTGGGATACCCAGTCGTTACATTGACTCGTTAGCTTTCAATTTGTGTTGAGGTGGACGAACCCCGCGCAGCATCCCGGCAATGGAGAGGTCTTCATCCAGATCAGGCCAGTAAATACCCGACAGACTCAATTCCACATTGGCTTGTTGCTCCGGCGCAGCCTGCATCAGCACAAGATACCATTCCAGCGGCGTGGCGATCTCGCGCCCATCCTGAAGCTGAACGCGCAGCATCCCGTCGCTGATATGCACACTCACAGGGCGATCTTCCTCACGCGGTTTATCATTTTGTTTCATCATCACCAGAACCTCCAAAAAACTCATCCCAGGACTCAATCAGATAAGCAAGGTTATCCTCTAAGTGTCGCTCGATCTGCTTCAATTCTCGTGAGTTGAAGCCGTGATTCCAGGATAACTCAATCGGCTCAAGCCAGTACTTCGCTTCGTTTTCCGCCGCCCGAATGTGAACGTGGCGCGGTTCATCATTTCCGTTGGAGTAGAAGAAAAACCGAAATGGCCCGATGCGCATCACTGTTGGCATGATGGTATTTCGTCCAATCTACCCTCTCCATTTCGGATCAACCATCGTCGGATCATAGTTCAGCGACAGCTTATGCTCAATGAGGGCTTTTATCCGCCGTTGGGTTGCCACAGGGAGGTCTTTCCATACATGCCCATAGACCTGTACATCAGGCTCAATACGATCTGACTCCAGCGGCGCTTCCATCTGATAATGAGCGATCAGTTTATTTGCCATCATGCGAAGCCAGCCCGCAAGCATATCATCAATGCCAGCGACGGGGTTATCCGGCTCATCGCGCATTTCCTGCACCGCCCGCCTGTGAACGGCGTTGGTGCTCATCGCCTCAAGCACGCTCATGACGGCATCCTGCTTTTCCGGTGGAAGCTCATCGAATACATCGGCGAGGTATTCAGCGCGTACTGAGTTAGCGTTGGCTTGCGGGGGAATGTAACCTGCCAGGCGAAACAGCATGACGGCATCGACATCCAGTGCATCGGCGACCAAGCGCAAGGTACGCGGGTCAGGGTCTTTGACACGAGTTTCAATACCATGCTTAAGAAGATTGCGAATCACACCCTCCGACACACCGGCAGCGGCAGCCAATGAAACATTATTATGATTATGCCTTCTCATCAGGTCAGCGATGAATGCGCCGAGTGTGGATGGGGTATTTGCCATAAAAGCTGTATCCTTAACAAAATTTCAAGTCCTCACCCTTTGATTATACCTGAAGACCACCACGTTTGTTTTTGCCTACTTGACAAAGACGCACGATTTTGAGTATCATGAAAAATGGTACGAATATCGTATTTCTGTACGATTAGGCGTTGAAGCGCTTTCTCTTTTTAGATGAAATTCGTACCAGGATACGATTAACGTATTGTACGAGGAGAAGCATGGCGAAACGCCGCGGGCAGAAGCCCCAATCCATACCGATGAAGATCGGTAACGACCCTGCCCTGTGGCGTTATGCCAGTTTACAGGAGGCGCTTGAAGCCAATACCCACCTGCTCGCCCGGCTCATACGGGCAGGGGCAGAACAGGCACAGGCGGATGGGCGCGGAGTCGAAGCATCGGAAGCTGTTCCTGTATCGGAGAGCGCGTGATGAGCGCGTCTCTTTTTTTCGTCAGCCCGCCCGTATCGAGTCCGTACAGCCGGAGGAACCATGATTAAGCGTATCGAATTCAGTCTCAACCTGGACGACCCACGCGAGGCGGCGATTTACCGCGCTCTCAAACCATCACTGCGCTATCGTCGCGCCGGAGCCGTCATTCGTCAGGCGCTGGACAGCCTGCTCATCAACGAGGATGTTCAGCCACAACCACAAGTTTCTGCCAAACAGGAGAACCAGCATGAGCAAGCGTAATGCGAAAAATACCGCACTGCCGGGAAGCACACTCACCATCGGACTGGACATCGGCTACGGTGTGGTCAAAGCTGTGACTGCCGACCATGTGGTGATGTTCCCCTCAGTGATGGGTCACGCCCGCGAGATTAAGTTCCAGCAGGACGAGATTGCCAAACGGCATCCCGGTGACCAGATCAGAGATGACGACGGGGCATGGTTTGTGGGCGATCTGGCACTGGCACAGCTTCCGCCCGGCGAACTGCTGCGTCTGCGGGGACGGACGGCGAATGAATCCACAATGGGTAATGCTTTCCGTTTGCGTCTCGCCAAAGCCGCTATTGGCAAACTGATGTCGGGGATGTGGAACCGCGACATCGTGCATATCCGCATCGCCACTGGCCTGCCGACCGACCACATGCGCGATGCCGCCGAACTGAAAACCTCTCTGCTCGGCCAGCATCTCATCAAAACGGATACCGCTGACCTCATCGCCAATGTCACCGAAGTCATGGTCATGCCCCAGCCCTACGGCACGATCTATGCCGCTACGCTGACGGAGAACGGCGAGGTCAACCGGGGGCACGCCTATCGCCGTACCGGGGTGTGTGATGTCGGCACGTATACGGTTGACCTGGCGCTGGACGATGAGGGCGAGTTCGTGGATGCCGAAAGTGGCAGTGTCGAAAGCGGCGTCTACACCGCCCAGGAGCGCATCGCGGCAATGCTAGAACGCGACTACCGCGAGAAGATGCCCTTCAGGATTGTCGAGGAAGTCCTGCGAACCGGGGTGTTTCACGCTAACGGTCAGCCAGTCGATTATCGCGAGAGCGTGGAAGAAGCACTCACACCCCTGCGAAGCGCCACCCTGAATCTACTCAGCGAGAAGTGGCAAAGAGGCACAATCGTCGATGTGATCTATCTATCGGGCGGCGGCGCGGAACTGGTCTATGCCGACATTGCCGAAGCCTACCCGCAGACGCAATTGGTGACGGATGCCCAGCTTGCCAACGCACGCGGCTACCTCAGCTACGCCCGCTTTAGCGCCCGTCAGCAGGCGGGCGAATAAGCAGATGGGGTGTCGGTCTGGTTCGGACACGATTCGGACTGGTTCGGACACCCCGGAAAGGTGAGACGCGCATGGCGAAACAAAAACGGGCGACGGCGACGGTGAAGATGACCTACGGAGAGGATGCCGACCTGATCGCATGGTGGAACCGTATCCCCCGCGGCAGTCGCAACGCGGTGATGAAGGATATGATGCGCGACTACATCGCCCGTGAGGGCGGAGGTTATCGCCCAATCCTGCCGCGTAACGTGCCTCAGCCCTTCGATCCGGCGCGCTTCACCCAGGTCTGCGACGACACCGCCTGGATACGAGCGGCGCTGATGGATCTGCCGGGTTATGTCGAGCAGGTCATCCAGCATGTGGCTGCCGTCGCGCCGGGGAATGGAGCACCTGTCGGGAACGGCACAGCCCATCGCAATGAGGTGTCTGACGATGCCGCTGAGCGGCGGGAACAACGCATGAAGAAAGCGAAGTGGTGAGGGCAGCACATGGTTTTACAGCGATCCGAAGCACAAGCCACATGGCAGGACGCTTCGCCTCCTGCCGGGTGCAACGTCGAGGCGTTGCACCCATCTCAGACCCCGTGCCGGTATCGTGTGATGACAAAATTGTCCACACGGGGTCTGAAGCGAGCTAAATGCCGCTCGCTCCTCATGCGCCGGAGAGGCTGGTGCAGCCCGCGCCGCGAGCCGCACAAGTGCGACGGTGCAGAGCACCCGCCGCACCGGTCAGCGTGGTTCGCCACGCCGACCGAGCGTACATCGTGCCGATGCCCGCTAAAAGCTGCACCACGCCTCGGCATGGTGAAACGGCCTGCGGTGCATGTCCTGCGGCACATGATCTGGAAGTGAAATCAGAGGAGAGATCAAGCCATGAACCACCGTCAGACGGTGCAGGCAGTCGTCCGACGGCTGCCACATCTGCAAAAGCATACTGTCGCCGAAGTACTGGAAGTTGCCGCTGAAGTGTGGGCGGCGGAACTGGCACAGCCCGGCGGCACAGTGATAGTCACCAACCTGGGCAGGCTGTATGTCGAAGCCCAGCAGATGCAGGTCGGGGGCGCAGTCCGTGACAGGCTGGAAGCAGAACACGGCACAGCACCGGCAACAATCCAGCGGCTGTAGTACCGCTTTCGTCCTTCGGGCTGGCTGCGAGATTTGATTGAGGAGGCATATGAAAAGGAAGAAATCTGACCTCTACACCGAACGTCAGACGGTCAGCCTGACGCCGGAACAGATGCGGCGGTTGAAGGAACTGCGTTCAGTGCGGGCACGTAAGGATGGGCGGCTGATTCACATCACCGACCTGATTCGGGATGCGGTGAACTACTATCTCGCCGCTCAGGAGGATTTACCCGGTTCGCGGCGGGCAATTGCTAAGGGCGTTGAGGCGAAGGTGGAGGCGCTGGACGAAAAGGTTGAAGTGCTGACCACGACGCTGAATGACTTCATCGAGCGCGTGACGCGGCGACGGGGACAGTAAGGCATGGATCGCAGACAGATGTGTGTTTCCAACCTGCGTTACAAGCGCCCAACCGCCGATGAAGGCAAACGCATGAAGCAGCTTCTCGGCTATCTGACTTACCGGGACAGCCGTGACAAAGGTGTGAAGCTGATTGCCGGGCAGGAGCGCTGGGTGGATCACGGCATGGGCGGTTCGGTGGCGGAAATCGCCCAGCGCTGTGACGACCTCAGAAGCCAGCATGTGCTGACCTTCAGCCTGGTGGTCAACCCGAATCCGCAGATTGTGGCGATGATCCCGCATGAGCAGCGGGAACAGTTCGTGCGGGAACTGACGGAGCGCACAGTAGATGGTTTCTTCGAGGCGCGTGGGCTGGATACCGGCTGCGAGTTTTCCTACGTGCTGCATCACCGTGAGAGCAACGATCCGCAGGCACCAGGGATGCACAATCCGCACACGCATGTGGTGCTGCCGGGCACGGTCTGGAGCGAGGAACACGGTGAGCGCATCAACCTGTACTTCTCGCAGAGCAGGAAGGTGGATCACATCGAGATGCTGCACGATGTGACCGAGCATCACATGGCAGACATGCTGGATCACTATGTCGGGCTGGACTGGGAACAGCGCTACGATGCGCTGGAAGCACGGCGCCATGAGCAGAAGCAGATCGCCGAGGCTCAGCCGCATGGCTACCACATCAGCGAGGAGGGTGAACCCATCCCATTCTGGGGTGGTGTGCGTCAGATGGATTAGGAGCACTGCGCCGTCGGCTACTACATGCCATTCGAGAATGATGACGGCGAGATCAGCATCCAGTTCCGCCCGATCGCGGCTGGGCTGGATCGGCAATATGCCGAACGACTGAGCGCCGTCGTCGCTGAGCGATTGCACCAGTATCCCGACGATCATCTGAGGCTCTACCAGGAGACGATCCGCATCCTGCTGGAAGAAGAACACGAGGACATCCAGCAGCCGCAACCAACGGTAGAGCGATCATTCGACATCGATTTGTAAACGGAAACGGGGTGTGTCCGTCGCTCAACGCCACACCCCGAATCACCATACGAAAGTGACGATAGTATGACACAGAATACACCCGTCAGCAAGACGGACAAAAGCACACAATCAGATCGCCGTGCCTTTCTGCGTGCGCTCTACGGTTCTGCGCCGGATGAACTGTATCTCGAACTGCGCTGCATCCACCCCGAAACCGGCGAGGTGCGCACGCTGTGGGGACGTATGGGCGATAAGCGCGGGCTTGGCTCTGTTCTGAAGCAAGCGGATAAGCTCAACAGTGAGGGGTATGGCGTGTACTTCGCACCCTGCCTACGCAAGGAGAAGAAGGGCAACGCCGACTCCGCCGCCTGGGTTCCGGCGCTGTGGATCGACATCGACAGCACCGACGCACGTGACCTGGAGAAGCTGAAAACCTTCGACCCCGCACCATCGTTCATCGTTTCAAGTGGTGGCGGCTGGCATGGCTATTGGCTGCTAGATGAACCATTCCTGCTGGAAACCGACGCAGACAAGCAAAAGGTCGCCGCTGTTCTGCGCGGGCTGTTTTCGGCATTGAACGGTGATCCGGGTTATGTGAAGTCCGTCGCGTCGGTGATGCGCCTGCCGGATTCGGTGAATACCAAGCCGGAGCGTAGGGGTATGGCGGTGGAGATCATCGAGAGCGCCCCGGAGCGACGCTATGCCCTGAACGATTTTGCATGGCTGGAAAGCGATACAAATGAGGAGCGCATCGGAGAGATGCGGGTGGTCACGCTCAACGGCAATGGGCTTCATCCACTGCCGCCGAGAACAGCGCAGTATCTCGCCAGCGGCGCGCACAATGGCGGCCGCAACGCCGAACTGTTCGCCGCCGCCTGTCAGTTGCGTGACGCAGGTTACAGCCACAGTGATGCTGAACATGAACTTGTTGCTCGGTATGTAGCCGACGGTGATGGGAGTGAAAACTCCACCGCACGCGAGAAGGAAGCACGAGCGACCATCGCCAGCGCTTATCGTCAACCGTCCAGAGAGCCTATCGCTGCGCTGCGCCAGCAGGCACGCGAAAAAGTCGCGCAGCTTGTGGGCGGTTATGCCCCGGATCAGCAGCGGGAACGCCCGACGGCGGCGCAGATCGCGGAGGCGGTGCAGGCGTGCGCGCATCTGAATGCGGTGGAATGGGCGGAGGAACGCCAGCGCCTCAAATCGTTATGCGGCGATGGGCTGCGGCTGGTCGATCTGGATCGTGCCTACCGCGAAGCACGCCGCAGCCTGGAACGGCAGAGTCTGCCGAGCGAAGATCGTTATCTTATCGCCGATGGCTGCATCGTTTACGAGAAAGTCACCGAACGCGGCGTGAACCGCCAGCGGGTCGCCGACTGGACGGCGCAGGTTGCCGAGCGCACGACGCGCATCGACGATGACGGACAGGTCGAGCATCTGGTCCGGCTGGAACTGAGCCGGGAGGGGAAAACACAGCCGCTGATCGTGCCGAGCGAGCTTTTTGGCGATGCCAACGCGCTTCAGCGCCACATCGCACGGCAGGCAGGCGAACGCTTCACCGCCCGCACCGGCATGAACAAGCATCTGCCGACCGCGCTGCTGAGCCTGTCGGGGGAGTATCCCACCCGGACGACCTACCGCTTCATGGGCTGGACACAGATCGACGAACATTGGGCGTATGTGACCCCAAACCTCACCGTCGGCGCGGACGGCATTCACCAACAAGCGCCAGAAGTCGAACTGGAAACCCACCTGCGCGATTATGGTCTACATGAAGCTGACTGGACACAGAGCCTTGCCGCATTCGCCGCGCTCCGTGATGCACTGCCTGCTGACATCGCTCCGGCTCTGATCGCCTATGCTGTTCTGCCGCTGGTACAGCGATTCTTTCCCGCAGCCGCGCCTAAACCCGCGCTGCATCTGCAAGGCACCACCGGCACCGGAAAATCCGAGATCGCCTCCCTGTTATGCAGTTTCTACGGGCAGTTCACCCGCGACATGCCGCCCGGTCAGTGGGGCGACACGGTGAACACGGTCGAGGCGCTGGGCTATTCGCTGGCAGATGCGCTCTACTGGGTCGATGACTACAAAACGATCTATGCCGACGAACGCACGTTCACCCGCTTCCTGCAAAGCTACTCGCGCGGCATGGGGCGTGGACGGTTAACCCGCGAGGCGAAGCTGAGGCAGGAGCGTCCCTGTCGCGGGCACATCCTCAGCACCGGCGAGACCACGCTTGACGGCGAAGCCTCCATCCTGGCACGCATGATCGTGCTCAAGGTCGCGCCCTGGGGCGAACGCGATCCCGGTGGGCAGGCGCTGGGCAGGGCGGATCAGTTACGTGAGCATCTCCCTGGATTTACGGTACAGTTATGGACTTTCGCGTTAGAGGTGACAGATATAGAATAGAGGGATGAGAACACG
>CAZQIJ010000178.1:0-8805 GCA_964592955.1 uncultured Anaerolineaceae bacterium | reverse complement strand
GGACAGAACAACATCTCGGCGCAGTGATCGGTAAGGATGCGGTTGTGTTCTTCAGGCATGGTGCGGTTGAAGGAACGCAGCCCCGCCTCCACATGGGCGACAGGCACGTTCAGTTTCGCGGCGGCCAGCGCCCCGGCCAGCGTGGAGTTTGTGTCCCCATAAACCAGCACCCAGTCCGGCTGGTGTTCCAGCATCTGCGCTTCCAGCCCCACCAGCATCTGCGCCGTTTGCTGCGCGTGCGAGCCCGAACCGATCCCCAGGTTGACATCCGGCTGCGGGATTCCCATCTCCTCGAAAAACACCTCAGACATGTTGTAGTCGTAGTGCTGGCCCGTATGCACAAGCACTTCCTGATGACCGGCAGCACGCACCACCGTGCTGACCGGAGCCGCCTTAATGAACTGGGGACGTGCCCCCACAACGGTCAGAATTTTCGTCATCCGCTATGCACTGAAGAAAGTGTTAATGGCATCGACGACTGTCTGCATCTGTGCTTCGCTCAGCTCCGGGTAGACCGGCAGCGCCAGCGTTTCCTGGGCAGCGCACTCGCTGGCCGGAAAATCCCCCTGCTTGTAGCCGAGCTGCGCGAAACAATCCTGCATGTGCATCGGCAGCGGATAGTACACCTCGCTGCCAATACCCTGCTGCTGCAAGGCACTCTGGAGCGCGTCGCGCCGACTTGTGCGAATCACAAACTGGTTATAGATGTGACGCACTTCTGGCAGTTCCCGCGGCAGCACAACCCCACCCTGAAGCTCACAGTCACCGCCCTGGGCGCGCACCGCACAGCCCGCGCACAAACATGGCACCTGCCCTGCTGCGACGGCATGCAGGTGCGCGCGGTAGTAGGCAGCGTTGCGCTGGCGTGCAGCCGTCCACCCGTCCAGATACCGCAGCTTAACGCGCAGCACAGCCGCCTGAATAGCATCCAGGCGAAAATTGCCCCCGACCACCCGGTTATAGTATTTTGGCTTGTAGCCGTGATTGCGATAGAGGCGCAGCCGTTCGTTGAGGTCAGGATCGTTGGTCGTGACCATGCCGCCGTCCCCAATGCCGCCGAGATTCTTGGATGGGAAGAAGCTGAAACAGGCCATGTGCCCGATTGTCCCGGCGCGCTGCCCGCGATACTCCGACCCGATGGCCTGTGCCGCGTCTTCGATGACCACGAGATGATGCCGCTCTGCCGTGCGCATGATGGCGTCCATCTCGGCCATCTGCCCGAAAAGATGCACCGGGATAATGGCTTTGGTCTGCGGGGTAATCAACCGTTCCAGCGCGTCAGCTTTCAGGTTATAGGTGAACGGGTCAATATCGATAAAGACGGGCACAGCACCCAGCCTGGCCACCGCGCCCGCTGTGGCGAAAAAGGTGTAGGTCGGCATGATGACCTCATCACCGGGTCCGATTCCCAGCACCATCAGGCACAGCAGCAGCGCATCGGTTCCAGAAGACACGCCCACGCCATAACGGGCACTGGTGTACTCCGCCACCTCGCGCTCCAGCGCCTCTACCTCCGGCCCAAGAATGAAATGCTGCGACTCCAGGACGGCGTTCACCGCCCCCTGGATTTCATCACGAATGGTCGCATACTGTGCTTTGAGATCCAATAACGGAACCTGCATCGTCTCAATTCCTCACTCGCTGGACGGTAATGGGCGATCTTCGGGAAAATCCAAACAGCGCACCACGCCCGGTTCGGCCTCCTGGTAGCGCCAGCCGCTTTCGGGGCAGATCATGATCCCGTTGGCGTCTGGGTGGGGCAGCCGCTGCCCATGACGGCTCATCCACCCCTTGCGCGCCGCCGGAACACCCAGCATCAGCGCGTAATCCGGCACATCGTGGCGAACGACCGCCCCGGCTCCTATGAAGGCATAGCGCCCGATGGTGGTGCCACACACGATAGTCGCATTCGCCCCGATGCTCGCACCGCGACGCACCAGCGTAGGCATATACTCGCTGCGGCGCACAATCTGCGAGCGCGGGTTGATGACGTTGGTAAACACGCACGACGGGCCGCAGAAGACATCGTCCTCCAGCTCAACCCCGGCATAGACAGAGACGTTATTCTGAATCTTGACGTTGTTTCCAATCTTCACGCCGCCCGCCACGAAAACGTTCTGCCCCAGGCTGCACTTTTCGCCGATGCTGGCATGGCTCATCACGTGGCAAAAGTGCCAGATCTTCGTCCCGGCACCGATCTCACACGGCGCATCCACATAGGCGCTGGCATGTACAAAATAGTCTGCCATCACTGCCCCTTCAGAAAACGGTGGGCCATGTCGTCTGGCGGCAGCACAGGGGATGTGCGAATGCGGTACGTGAGCGCTGTGCTTGGGCGAATGTCTGCGATTCGGAATCCCTGCCCTTGCAGCGTCTGTTCATAAACCCGTGTGTGGAGGTTGGTGAACCCTTCTGAGAACTCGACTTCTTCACCATCAACCGTAATCGAGCGAAAAGTAGTGCGCGCGCCGGGCTGCGGTTCAAAGGGCAAATCTGCTGCATCCACCGAGAGGAACCAGCGCACACGGGCGTATTCCAGGTCAAGGTATCCGCTCATCCGTTTGCGGTCTGCCAGATACACGCGGCACTCCCCCAGGGAACCGAAGAGCCAGAGGAGCAGGTCGAAGAAGTGAATGCCGATGTTGGTGGCCACCCCACCAGATTTCTGCTCATCGCCCTTCCACGAATTGTGATACCAGTTGCCGCGCGCAGTGACATATGTAAGCTCGACCTCATGGCGATGACTGCCGCGCGCCGCATGGAGTTTATCGCGCAGCTCGATCAGTTTCGGGTGAACGCGCAGTTGCAGGATGGTGTTGATGGTGCGGTGCGTTTCCTCTTCAAGCTCGGCCAGCGCATCCAGATTCCAGGGGTTAATGACCAGAGGCTTTTCGCAGATGACATCCGCGCCGATGCGCATGGCCAGACGGCAGTGGGCGTCGTGGAGATAATTGGGAGAGCACACGGTCACATAGCTCACTGCATTCTCAGCATCACCGCGACGCAGTTTTTCCAGGTGACGGTCAAAGCGCTCGTACTCTGTAAAAAAGCGAACGTTCAGGTCATACTGATCAAGAATGCCCACTGAATCGTTCGGGTCAAAAGCAGCGACAATTCGGTTCTGGGTCTCGTGAATGGCTTTCAAATGGCGTGGTGCGATGTATCCCCCCACCCCAATTACCGCGAAGTTCATTGGATATTCCTCTGGTGTTCCGGGGAGTGCTGCGCATGTGCAAAGCGCTGCCCGCTAACGAAGCCTCAACACATGTGAAGTGTAGCATAAGCAGCTCTAAAAACAACGTAACGATTACCCCTGATGGGGGCAGTACGTCATCTGAGCACAGACGCATTCGGGTAAAGGCGCAGCAGGAGGGACGGAGTTGTGGGGGCATGAAGCGGACCGACGAGATACGCAGTGTGAACCGCCGCGAAGGGTTCAGACCACAAACGAAAATCGGCGGAGACATCTCCGCCGATTAAGCTGGGGGACCTGGACTCGAACCAAGAACGACAGGGCCAGAACCTGTTGTTTTGCCAATTAAACTATCCCCCAATTGGCAACGGGGGTCATTCTAGCATGCCGATTTCCGCTTTTCAAGGCTGAATGCGGCAGCGGCCATAGGGTGCGGTTAAGCAGGAAAGTGACTGTGTTTCTGGCGCTGTGCGGCTGGTGCCGACCTCCGGATTTTTGATGCGACAGCCTATCCCGCACTATAATCAGCAATTTCCTGTACACAGAGTGTGGGTGTTACTGATGCACATCGCCATCGTGGGTTCAACCAGCAGAACCGGGCTGCTTCTGATTCAGCAGGCACTTGAGGCAGGTCACAATGTGCGTGCATTTGCGCGCACCCCTGCCAAACTTACCGCAGTCCACCCGAACCTCACCGCTGTTCCCGGCGCGCTCAATGATGCTGCGGCGCTGGATTCGGCCATCATTGGGCAGGATGTGGTGATTTCGCTCATTGGGGTTACCCAACTGCGGCTCAACCAGCGCACCACAATCTTCACCGAGTCTGCCCACGCGCTGCTGCCCGCGCTGCAACGTGCGCGCGTCAGACGCTTCATCATTGTCTCGTCGGCCCTGGCGCAGCGTGGACGTGTGGAAGGTCTGGACGCGGTTACCAATTACGTGTTTAAGCCGCTGTTGTGGCGTCCCATGTACAGCGACATGGCAGATCTTGAAGATCTGGTGCGGGCGACTGACCTGGACTGGACGATTATGCGTGCCGCGCGCCTCAACGATCAACCGCTTTCGCGCGCGCCACGCATCGCAGAAGACGCGCGCAGCCTTAACCTGCGCGGCGGAACGTGGCTCTCGCGGGCGGATCTGGCCTATGCGCTGCTTCAGGAAATCGTTGAACCGCGGTTCATACGAAAAACGGTGCTTGTGGCCAACTGACCGCTGCTGCGCATGGCAGCAGCAGCGACCACGCCTGTGATCGCCTGCGGTCCACGCGGCGCGCAGCAGCCAGAAGCTGCGTGTGCGTGCTGTAAGCTCCTGTGTGACGCGGGTCCTCATCACAGCAGAATCCGGAGCTGTGGTGCGCCTTCGGCCAACAGCGCAATGAACGCCCGCTGAACCGGGTTGAAGGCCCTCCGCTTATCCCACACCAGCAGCAGCGGACGCCTGAGATCGGTCTCCTGCAAGTGGACCAGCGCCAGTTCACCCCGCTCGACCTCGCGCTCAACCGCGTAGCGCGGCAGGATGGCAAACCCGGTTTGCCCTTCTGTGAGCAGCGCATACTTGATGCCGCCGATGCTGTCCAGTTCGGCGGCGCTGCGCACCTGCACCCCATAGGCATTCAACCGGCCTTCCAACCAGCGCCGGGCACGGCTCGCAGGCTGACGGTTAATGAGCGGTGCGGCGCTGAGGGCCTGCACAGAAATCGTACCCTGTTGTGCAAACGGGTGGCGCGGCTGTACGAGCACGAAGTATTCCAGCTCTGCGGCGCGCATTCGGCCCAGGTCCGGCTGGTCGAGTTCGTCAAGTTCGCCTTCCAGGAAACCGAGATCGTAACGGTGGTTGAGCACGTCGCGCACCACAGCAGCCGTCAGCACGGTTTGCAGCGAGATGCTGACGGCGGTGTGGGTTTGCTGGAAGCGCTGCAACCACGCCGGGAGCAGGTAGACGCTCACGCCAGGCGTTGCGGCGACGTTCAGCGGCGGCGTCTCGCCCATGTGGATGATCTCGCGCTCTGCCTCGCTGAGAAGCTGAAGGATGCGCTGCGCGTAGCCGTAGAGGGTTTTCCCGGCGCGGGTAGGGATCACGCCGCGCGGGCTGCGTTCAAACAGCGCTGTGCCCAGGGCCGCTTCCAGGCTCTGCATGTGCTGGCTGACCGCAGACTGCGCCATATAGAGTTCGTGGGCCGCCTGGTTAAGGCTGCCACGTTCATAGACCACGATAAAGAGCTTGAGTTTGTGCAGCGTTATCATAAGCCGGGGGCTGTCAACCGTTATCGCCTTTCCAGATACCCGTTATCATACACCTGTATCTACCCGCAAGTGATAAACATCCTATGATGAATGTGATGAATGTCACTTTCTGACACGGGTTGCATTCATCGCACGCAGCGCCGCCCACCTGGGCCAACGGGTGAGGATGCACGAAACGAAACAGCATTTACTGGAATGACGAGGGAACACGATGAGAAACCCCTACCGGACCCATGTCTCTAATGTATTGGTGATTGGCTCAGGTGCGGCTGGCCTGCGCGCCGCCATCGCAGCGCACGAAGCTGGCAGCGATGTCGTCGTAATCGGCAAAAGCCTGAAACGCGACGCACATACCGTGCTGGCAGCCGGCGGGATTAACGCCGTGCTGGGGACAGTAGACCCCCAGGACTCCTGGGAGCAGCATTTTGCAGATACCTATCGGGACGGCTATGGCCTGGCCGACCCGCGCATGGTGGAACTGCTGGTTAAGGAAGCGCCGCGCGCCATTGATGATCTGGTGAGCTACGGCGTCCCGTTCGCGCGCCTGCCAGACGGACGCCTGGATCAGCGCTATTTTGGTGCGCACACATACCGCCGCACCTGCTATGCGGGCGATTATACGGGGCGTGCGATGCTCTTTGGCCTCGCGGATCGTGTCGAAGCGCTCGCGATTCCTATCCACGAACAGCAGTACGTAGCGCAACTGCTGGTGGATGACGGCCTGTGTTTTGGCGCGCTGGCCTTTGACCTGCACACCGGCCAGCGGACCGTCTACCTGGCGGATGCGGTGATTCTGGCGACGGGTGGGCATACACGCCTGTGGCGGCGCAGTTCGTCGCGGCGCGATGAAAACACCGGGGACGGCATGTACCTGGCGCTGCGGGCAGGCGCGGCGCTGGCCGACATGGAAATGGTGCAGTTTCACCCTACCGGCATGGTTATGCCGGAAAGCATGGCCGGAACACTCGTCACCGAGGCAGTGCGCGGCGAAGGCGGTCACCTGCTCAATGCCCTGGGTGAGCGTTTCATGGCGAACTATGACCCACAGCGCATGGAACTCTCTACGCGCGACCGGGTGGCGATGGCCAATTACACCGAGATTATCGAAGGTCGCGGCACGGCCAACGGCGCGGTGCTGCTGGATATCAGCCATCGCCCGAAGGACTATATCCTGGAGAAACTGCCGCGCATGTACCGCCAGTTCATGGAACATCAGATGCTCGACATCAGCCAGAAGCCGATGGAAGTGGCACCCACCGCCCATTACAGCATGGGCGGTGTCGTGGCAGACCCCGAAACCACGGCCACCGATCTTGTGGGGCTGTACGCGGCGGGCGAGGTGACCAGCGGTTTGCACGGCGCGAATCGTCTGGGCGGTAATTCGCTGGCGGAAACGCTGGTATTTGGCAGGCGTGCGGGCGAGTTCGCGGCGCAGCACGCACAAACGATTTCGGCACAGCATCGCTCCACTGCGGTGATCCGGGCCGCGCACGATAACCTCGACCAGCGCATTCGCCCAGGGACGGAGATGGCACGTCCCCTTCAGCGTGCGGTGCGAGACACGATGTGGGAAACCTGCGGCGTCGTGCGCAGCGGGGACCGCCTCGAACAGGGGTTGGCGCGCCTGGCGCAGATCCGGCAGCAGGCCGAGGCGCTGGACGTGCGTCCCTCGGCAGAAGGCTATCAGGATCTGGCGCTGGCGCTGGATCTGGCCGCCGCGCTGGATTCTGCGGAGGCGACCCTGCGCAGCGCCAGCGCACGGCGCGAAAGCCGGGGGGCACACCAGCGTACAGATTTCCCCAACACCGAAGACTCGCAGCGCGTGAGCTACGTCGTCCGGCTGGATGCCGATGGCCAGCATGTGCTGCGGGTGCAGGATGTGCCACCTGTTCCGCGTGAACTGGAAACCTGGATGGATGCGCACCCGCTGGAAGTGGCTGGCAGACTGCTGGAATAGCGAATTGTGCGGGGTGCGGCGCGCTGCCGTGAAGGATGCGCCACACCCCGGTTACGTCAGGGGACTTCAGCGGTTGAGGCTGCGTGGCACCGCCGCACCTTCTGGTGCATAGCGCACCTCGATATCGTCAAGCAGCAGTTTGCCGCTGGTGGCAGTGCGCTTGATCTGAATCTTCAGCGAGGTGACGCTTCCGTCCAGGTCGAGGCGGCTTTCCACCAACCGGTAAGCGTAGGTGCCAGCGGCCACCGGAAGCTCCAGCTTCAGGCTGCGGCCATCTGCGTAACGCAGCTTGAGGCGAACCTTCATGCCGCCGGTGATGTTTTTGCCCTGCATCATGGCCGAAAACCACAGCGAGTCGCCGGTCATGCCGATGTTTGTGAGGCGCTGCACGATCGTGGTCGTGCTGCCTGAGGCGCTGCCGGAAACCTGAAGCGCGCAGTCCCCGGTGAAAGCGACACTGCCACATTTGCGCCGCGCATCAGCGCCGTTGATCGTCCAACTGGCTGGTGTCGCGCTGGTGCTGCCGGACGTTTCGAAGCTCATGTTCTGCCCCTGCTGCTCACCGCCGCGCAGTTGTACGGTCAGCACATTAGAGTAGGGGCTTTCGTTACCCGCGCTGTCCAGCGCCGTGATCACAAAACGCACCTCACGCTCCACGGCAGGCCATCCCAGGGTGGTGGACACTGCCAGACCCGCTTCGATGGGCGACGCGCCGCTAAGCGAACCGCTCGCCTGAAACGTCGTATTCGTCCCGTAGTCATAGTAGACGCGGTAGCTGGCCACATCTGGCGCGGCGCTGGCCGCCCACGCAAGCTGCACCTGTGCGCCATCCGGGACGGCGCTGAGCAGCACGGGAGAGTCTGGCGCTGTGAGGTCATCCATTTGCGTGCTGAGCACCGTCAGGGGCGCAGAGTCTGCGCTTTCGTTGCCAGAAGTATCCACTGCGCGCACGTTCACCGTCAGATCCTGGCCGCTCAGACGTGTGAGGCTGGTGCTGGGATAGGGTGTCGTAATCTGCTGCAACGGGCCGCCGCCATACCTGAAGCTGACCGTGTAGCCCGCAAGGTCACTTTCCGGGTTCGCCATCCACGAGACCAGCACCGTATCTTCGTCTGCGCGGGCGCTTAGCGCGGTGGGGACGGCGGGCACAGCCGTGTCTGTCACGGTAATCGGGGCGCTGTGGGGGCTGAAGACGGGCAGATTCTCGTCGTCGCGCACCACAGCGTAGAGCGTATAGGTGCCGGTGGGCGCGCTGCCATCCCATGTATACCCCGTCGCCGCGACTGGAATACCCGCGACCAACTGCACCCCATCGTATTCGCCTGTATCCGCATCAAGGTAGAGGTCAATTACCGCGCTGCCTTCGGGATCGCTGGCTGTCCAGGCGATCTGATACCCGCCGGGGACCAGGG
>CAZQIJ010000177.1:0-8829 GCA_964592955.1 uncultured Anaerolineaceae bacterium | reverse complement strand
CCATCACCACCACCGCGATTTCAGGCGTGTCGCGCGGCGCATAGGCGGTAAACCAGGCGTGCGTGGTGCCGCGCACCAGGTTTTGCGCCGTGCCGGTTTTGCCACACACGCCCAATGCCTGTAGATCCGGGTAATCGCGGTACTGAAATTCTGCTGTACCGGCCTGCGTGTTGGTGACTGCGCACATCCCGCTGCGCACCACCGCCAGCACGGCTGCATCCACATCCAGCGCGGCAGAGGCTTCTGGCTGGGCGACATAGCTCAGGTCATCAAACAGCCCCACCTGCTGCACCAGATACGGTCGGTACAGTGTGCCCCCGTTGGCCACCGCCGCCGTCAGCCGCACCACCTGCAGCGGCGTCACCTCCGCTTCCTGGCCAATAGCCAGCAGCGATGCATCCACAAATGACCAGGGCTGACCGGTGCGAATGCGCTTCTGTTCCGGCGAACTGACGTAACCTGCCGACTCCGGGATATCGCCCAACCCGGTGACCGCGCCATAGCCAAACCGCAGCATATAATCCGGCAGCAGGTTCGGGTCAACCAGGTTCATCTGGTACCCCGCCTCATAGAAGTAGGGGTTGCAGCTTTGTGTCACGGCCCCGGTCAGCGTCAGCGTGCCATGACCGCCGTCCAGCCAGTCGTATTTGGTCACGCCGTCGCGCGTCCAGATACCGCCGCAGGTGAAGCGCTGTTCAGGTTCAAGCACCCCGCTTCCGGCACCGGCCAGCGCCGTAGCGATCTTCATGGTAGAGCCGTTGGGATAAATCCCCTGGGTTGGGCGGTTAAGCAGCGGGTTGCGCGGGTCGGACTGTACCTGCTCGATAATCTCCTGCGCGCTGCGCCGCCCTATGGCCGGGAACGGGTTCAGCGCGTTGGCGTCAAACGTCGGCCAGCTCACCAGCGCCAGGATCTCCCCCGTGTTTACGTTCATCACCACTGCCGACGCGCCATTAGAGACGCGCCCCCATCCTTCCGCATTGGCCGCGTAGGCCCTGCCGAGCAGATCGAGCGTGTAGGCCTGCAGGTCGCTGTCGATAGTCAGCCACACGCTCTGCGCCGCCTGTCCCTGCGTCTGCACGATGGTGCGGCGCTGGGTGCCGTCGGATGTTTCCAGCGTCAGCACGCCGCCGGGAATCCCACGCAGCGCCGCGTCCTGCGATAGCTCAATGCCGCTGCGCCCCAGAATCGACTCCTGGTTGAAGCCAAGCGCCTCCACTGTGGCGACCTCTGCTTCGGTCGGGTAGCCCACATTGCCCAGGATGTGCGGCATCAGCGTGCCGTTCAGGTAGCGGCGCGCCGGGCGGCTGCCGAACGTGGCCCGGCACTCGGTTTCGAGCTGCACGCGCCAGTCAAGATACTGCTGCGGTTCCAGCACCCCCACATCGTTTACCCAGTCATCCTGGAACGTTTGCAGGCGCGCCAGCAGCGTATCGCGCGGGGTGTTCAGCGCCGTGCTAAGCGTGTTCACACACGTATCCACATTGGGAATATCCCGCTCGATGATGTTGATCACCACCAGGGGGTTATCCTGGTTCGCCAGCGGTTGGCCCGTGCGGTCATAAATATCGCCGCGATTAACCGGCAGCATCTGCCTGCGCAGTTCAGCGCCGTTCTGCATCTGCGCGAAAATATCACCCGGCGACCACGCAACACGCCAATCCTGGCGGGCGGGTTCAAATACCACGCGCAGGTTGCGTTCGTTGTCGCTGAACGATCCAAGCAGGCGGGTATGAAACGTCGCGTTGTAATGATAGAGCATCAACTGCGGGTTTGCGTTATCCGGGGCCATGGCCACCGGCGTTATTTCCAGCGTCTCTAGCGACATCACGCGGTGAGATGTCTCATACAGTGCAGCGAAGCGCGCATAGGGTGTCGCGTCCTGGTTGGACGGCGTAATGAGGCTGTACATGGCAGCAAAATCGCTGCGCTGCCACGCATCCAGGTAACTTGCCGCCACCAATTGTGCGTTATCCATCGTGAAAGCAGGGGGCGGCTGCGTCACAAACAATGTGGGTACAGGCTGCGCCCCGCTCGTTTCGGGGGCACACCCTGAAGCCAGTACACTCGCGCATACCAGCACCATCCCAAGCATCAGGAGTTTTGGCACAGCGTTACACACCCTTGTTGACGTTATGGGGCAAGTATAGACCGGGGGCGGCAATTAAGCCAGTGGTGCCGCGCCACCACGCGCAGCGCCTAGGCGTCCTGCACGTAGCTTGAGGATTGTGTCGGTTCGTGCGTGGGCTGCAACAGCATCCCGGTTTCGCCGCGCGCATCGCCAGATGCCGCGATGAACGCCAGATAACCGCTTGGCTGGAGCGTGTCTTCGCCAGGGATAATAAATTCCGCCCATCCCTGCTCGAACGTGCTGCGGTAAACGCGCGGGCCGTGTTTGCTCACCATAACAAGCCCCACCCGCGTGCCATCGCTGGCGGTCACAGGCCCCACCGTGACGGTGACTGAGCTGCCGGTGATGACAACATCCGGGGCATTAACTGGCAGAATGCCGGTGAGGGTGGTGGCCTGGCTTTGGCATGCGAAAAGCAGTGCCGCCAGCATCAGCAGAACATGCAGGTTCACAACACGTCGGGTGCGGTGTTCTGATTGGGTCAGGGTCAAAGGTACTGCATTAGCATTCCTCATCAGACAGCCCCCAATGGGGGATCCTTTTCGATTGGTAAACGGCGGGAATATCGCGCAGGCGAGCCAATTCGCGCAGGCGGTCGCATGGTGCGGCAGGGGTCACACGCACACTGCTGTAAACTCAACTGTAATAAAGTGGCCACAGCAGCGCGCAGTTTGTACCGGGTGCGCAGCCTCTTTCCTTCAGGAAATCGTTTTCACACACCTGCTTTTACTCTAGCGCACCTGCTTCCGCCGCGCAAGATAGCCATAAGACCAATTCCGTACGGTCCTTTCTTCCTCCCCCCCCGGACGTGTCTTCAGCACTGGGCGAACTCCTACCGGGCTTTCATCCCGCTCGCCTGGCTGCGCAGCGGTGGCGGGGAGACGGCGGGCAAAGCGGGACCGAGGGGGCGAGGGCGAACGGCTGCACGACCCCTCGCCGGTGATTCTCCGAAACTATTGAATTACATCCCTGTAACGTGCTATCCTTTCCGGTCTACGAGAACGGATGTCACCAAAGGTTAGCTGGGCTATGCTGAAACAACAAACGTGTGGGGAACTGCGCGCTGAACACGCTGGGCAGGCGGTCACGCTCGCGGGGTGGGTACACCGCCGCCGCGACCAGGGCGGGCTGGTGTTTATTGACCTGCGAGACCGCTGGGGCATCACACAGGTGGTGGTGAATCAGGAAACATCGCCAGAAGCACACGCCGCTGCCAGCGAAGCGCGCAGTGAATATGTGCTTCAGGTACACGGTATCGTTGAACTTCGCCCCCAGGGTACAGAGAACCCTGAACTGCCGACCGGCGCGGTGGATGTCGTCGCTTCGGCCATCACCATTCTGAATGCCTCCAAAACCCCGCCGTTTTACATCAACAAGGACGAAACCATAGACGAATCGCGCCGCATGCAGTACCGTTACCTGGATCTGCGGCGGCCCGCCATGCAGCACAACATCATCACCCGTCACCGCATCGTGAAATTCATCCGCGATTACCTGGACGAACGCGAGTTCGTAGAAATCGAAACACCCATCCTGTTTAAAACCACACCAGAAGGCGCGCGCGATTTTCTGGTGCCCAGCCGCCTGCAGCCCGGCAAATTCTATGCCCTGCCGCAAAGCCCGCAGCAGCTCAAACAACTGCTGATGGTGGCCGGGTACGAGCGCTATTTTCAGATCGCGCGCTGCTTCCGCGATGAAGACCTGCGCGGCGACCGCCAGCCAGAATTCACCCAGTTGGACATGGAACTGAGTTTCGTGGAGCGCGAAGACATGCTCCAGCTTGTCGAAGGGCTGGCGACCGCCCTGGTCGATGCGGTCGTGCCGCAAAAGAAGCTGCTCTCGCGCCCGTTTCAGCGCATCCTCTACCACGACGCGATGGAGTACTACGGGTCAGATAAACCCGACCTCCGCTTCGACATGCGCGCCATCGATATCAGCGACCTCGCCGCCCAAAGCGCCTTCCCGGTGTTTCAAAGCAACGTGGCAGCAGGTAAACCGGTCAAGGTGATCTGCGCCCCTGGGCTGCACCGCAACCCGGATGATCCGAACAGAACCGTCAGCGGCGAGGGGCTGCGCAAACTGGCCAAAGAACTGGAAGACGTGGCCCGTACCGGCGGCGCGAAAGGGCTGGCGTGGATGGCGCTGCCGCTCGAAGACGACGGCGAGGTGAGGGGGTCCATCGTCAAACACTTCACCATCGAGCAGAAACTGGCCCTGTTTGACCGCGTGGGCGCGAACCCTGGCGACATGCTCCTGTTCGTTTCGGATACCCGCGAAATCGTGTATGCCGTAACAGACAAACTGCGCACCTACCTGGGGGACAGGCTGAACCTGGCCGATCCCCACATGCTGGCCTTTGCCTGGGTGATCGACTTTCCCATGTTCTACTGGGACGCAGAAAACCAGCGTTGGGATCCGTCCCAGCACATGTTTACCTCACCCCTGCCAGACGACATCCCCCTGCTGGATACCGATCCGGGCAAGGCGCGCGGCTCGCAGTACGATCTGGTGTGCAATGGCTACGAGATCGCCGGGGGCAGTATCCGCATTCACAGCCGCGCCCTGCAGGAGAAGATCTTCCCGCTCATCGGCCAGACGATGGAACACGCCCGCGAGCAGTTCGGCCACATGCTGGAAGCCTTTGAATATGGTGTGCCGCCGCATGGTGGCATCGCCTGGGGCATCGACCGCCTGGCGATGATCTTTACCGGCGCGCCCAACATCCGCGAGGTGATCGCCTTCCCCAAAACCCAGGCCGGGGCAGATATCATGGCACACGCGCCGTCAGCAGCGGAACCCGCGCAGCTCAAAGAACTGGGGATCGAGGTGGTGGTGGAGGTAGATGAAAAGTCCGAGAACAGCCAGGCGTAAGGCAAAGCAAGCCTTTACACCTGCAATCCGCTTTGATATAGTTGCACCCATCCTGCTGTGTACGTGATGGAACCCTCAGTTTTGAGCCAACACCCACATAAGGGGGTTTGCCGTCAGGTTTTCAGGTGATAGGCACGCGTTGCCAAGACCGAGAAATCTGGTGAAATCCCACCTGCGAAAGCAGGTTCAAAACAACGTTACACACGGCATGGCAGGCTCTTAAAGACACACAAAAAGCACACCCCCCCGGTGTGCTTTTTTTCGTTCCCGCGGCTGTGCTGCGCTACTGCGCATAACCCATACCAAACACGTCGGTCATCAGCGTGGCCAGCCGCGAGCGGTTGGGGATGAGCACAGATGCGCCCTGCGGCGTCGTCCAGCTTTGCAGGTACTGGTAATTGATGACCCCCGTCCTGATGTTCTCCATCGGGATGTCCTTGACGTACAGCCCGATGTGTACAATCTGGTCAAAGGTCAGGTCGGTATACACATTTTCGCGCAGAGAGTCCCACAACACCGGGGCCTGGCCCAGCAGCCGGGGCAGCGCGTCTGGTTCCAGCACGCTGTCGCGCACCGCAAACAACACCTGCTGCTGGCGTTCCGCCCGCTGGATGTCGCTGTCGCCGTGACGGGTGCGCGCAAACTTGAGCGCTGTCCTGCCGTCCAGGGTGTGTACGCCTGCCCGCAGGTAGAACGGATCATAATCATAATTCATGCCGGGGTACTGCGGATCGCTGATGTTGTAATCGATCTCGATCGTGATCCCGCCCAAAGCATCGACCAGCGTGATGAACGTGTCGAAATCCACCACCACATAATGATTCACCCGTATCCCCAGGTTATACTGCACAGTCTGCGCTGCCAGCACCGGCCCATAGCCTGGCTCGCGCAGCTCCCCCAGCACCATCGGCTCATTGATGCGGCGCATGCCGCTGTAGCCCGGCACCTCCACGTAAAGGTCGCGCGGGATGCTCAGCACGCCGATTTCGCTCGTGAACGGGTCGATGCTCAGCAGCATCAGCGTATCTGTGCGGTAGCCCAGCCCCGTTTCTCCAGGACGCCGGTCCAGCCCCATCATCAGCACGGTAAGGCGTGTCTGGCCATCCCAGGGCACAAGCGCCACACTGGTACCATCATTCAGCACCAGCGTATCGCCAAAACCGGGCACCCCCGCGTTCTGGTTGACCAGGCTCACGGGGGTCGGCAGTTCGGCATACGTAATGGCCGCCGTCGGCAGCACCGCCACCGTCTCGCGCGTGGCGCGTACCGCCACGAAAATGCCCACCGTGACCACCAGCACCACACCCAGCAGCGCGATGGCAATGATGACCCATGCCCACTGCCCGCCCTGCTGCTGCGGCGTCACACGGCGTTTGCGCGCCCTGTCGCGGGCTGCGCTTTCGCGCGTTAGCGGCGGCGGTGGGGGCGGCGACCCAGCCGGTGTGCCGCCGCGATAAATCAGTTCCGGGGGCTTCACAGCCGCTGCTTTGATGACCGTCGGTGCGCTGGAGTCTTGCCGCGTGTTGACAACCGTCAGGTTGTCGTCGCGTTCTTCGTTTTCAAGCATACTGTACAAACCCTGAAAGATTGGGTTAAACTGGTGTTATCAGTATAGGAAGGGCGAAACATTGCGTCAATGGCGCTTACTCTATGATATACCACCAGACGCGTTAAGGGAAATGGGCGCGGCAGCCGCATCTGGCGCGCATAACATGGCCGTCGATGAAGCGCTGCTCGACTCCGTCGCGGCGGGGGAGTCTGTGCCCGTGCTCCGCCTGTATGGGTGGTCGCCGCCGTGTTTGTCGCTCGGCTACGCGCAGCGCGCCGCAGATGCAGACCATGCGCGCATCGCCGCGCGCGGTTGGGGCATCGTCCGCCGTCCTACCGGCGGCAAGGCCATCCTTCATGCGGACGAACTGACCTACAGCCTCACCCTTCCGCTGTCGCACCCCATCGCCGCTGGCGACATCGTCGAAAGCTACCGCCGCATCAGCCGCGCCCTGATGGTCGCCATACAGAACATCGGGCTGGATCCCAATGCCGAACGCATGACGGCAGATAAACGCAGCATCGGCCCCGTCTGTTTCGAGACCCCCTCCCATTACGAGATCACCACCGCAGGGCGAAAACTGGTGGGCAGTGCGCAGCTTCGGCGCAAAGCCACTCTCCTCCAGCACGGCTCGCTGCCGCTGACTGGCGACCCAGCCCGCATCTGCGACGCACTGCATTACCCGGACGAAACCAGCCGCGAGGCGGCGCGCGCGCGCGTGCGTGAGCGTGCGGCGACGCTGTCCCAGGCGGCAGGCCGCGAGATCGATTGGAAGACCGCCGCTGCCGTCCTCGTGGACGCCTTCAGCGGCGTTTTTGCGGTAGAGCTGACCCCAGACACCCTGACCCCGCCAGAGAGGGAACGGGTGGAGCGGCTCACCGTCCATTACCAGGTGTTGGATATTGCGAGATCGAGGTAAAGATTGCGATGAGTACCCAAACGGCACAGCTTCCGCTTTTCCCAACTGAACCCACCTCACCCGCTGACATCAGCAAACGCACCCTGCTCAAATACACGTTCCCGCTCTTTCGCCAGCATCTCATCAAAGAAGGCAAATCCCCGCACACCATCGCCGCCTTCACCAGTGACCTGGAACTGTTCGCAGAGTTTTACGGCGAAGAGGTCCCGCTGGGGCAGATTAACACCGCAGACCTCAATAACTTTCTGCACTGGTTGGAATATGGGCGCGATGTCCCGTGCAGTCGCAAATCCTATGCGCGTCGTGTGACCACCCTCAAGGTCTTCTTCAAGTGGCTGGCCAGTCTCAGCGCCATCCCGCACGATCCCGCCAAAGCCGTCCTGCAGCGGTCAGGGCCAGCGCCCCTCTCAGACGTGCTGACCATGCCGCAAATCCGCGCCGCGCTCGAATTCACCCGCACCCTCAAATACCGCCGCCGCGACGAACAGGATACGCGCCCCGAACTGCTGCTGCGCCTCATCCTGGATACAGGGATCAAGAAAGGCGAGGCCATGCTCATCACGCCCGCCCATGTGGACCGCCTGAACCCGTACCAACCGCTGCTGCGCGTGCGCTACAAAGTGCGCAATGTGTTCAAGGAACGCAATATTGACCTCGACCCGGAATGGGTGAAGCTGCTCGACCTGTATGTGGAGCAGTACCACCCCAAAGAGACGATCTTCGAGTGTACGCCGCGCAACCTGGAATACATCCTCGAAGACATCGGTCGCGGCGCGAATATCCCGTTCAAGCTGTCGTTTGAGGTGCTGCGCTGGACGTGCGCGGTGCGCGATTTCCGCCTGGGGATGAAAGAAGACGAAATCCGCCAGAAGCTCGGCCTCAGCGAGGTAAGCTGGTACGAGTCAGGGTCGAAGATCCGCAAGCTGGCCGAACAGGTGAGCACACGCTAACCTCTGGCAGGCGGTTGTGCCACATAAATTGTGCGCTGAAGCACCGGGGTGCAGGCGGCTGCATGCCCACCGGGGCTATAAATGCAGCGTCGGCCTCTGAACTCGGCCCGCGCTTATGGATGCGACCGCGCGACTGCGCGACCGCGCAACCGCGCGACCTTATCTTGACTGCCGCTTGCGTTTGCGCGGCTCACCCGTAATCATGCGATCCAGCCACCCGGCGATGAGCGGGTAGCGGTAGGCGCGCCCGGCGAACGCTTCCATTGCGCCAATCGTCGCCAGAAACAGCATGAGGATCGGCATCACCGCCACACCCAGCGCCAGCAGCAGCCCCACAATCGCCCACAGCGGCACCACCACAAACCCCACCACCACCATCATGGAGAGGATCGCCAGCGCCAGCCCCACC
>CAZQIJ010000176.1:0-8833 GCA_964592955.1 uncultured Anaerolineaceae bacterium | reverse complement strand
GCAGCGGGTTAAGTTTGTGTTCGCGCGTCTTTTCGCCAGGGTGCGCTTCCCCGCGGAAGATGTCGTACAGGTAGTACTTCGCCTGCAGGATCGCCTGGTTAAAGAAGCCGTAGGGCTGCGGCAGAAACTGGCGGATTTCGCCGCTGGCCAGGTGATAGAACAGCGCCAGCGCCGCGTTGATGAGCAGAATGATGGCCAGCACATTATGCACCTGCACCATCCAGCTAAAGCTGAACAGGGCGAACAGATCCGGGTTGTGGATCACAAGCCCGGTCAGAATCAGGCCGAAGATCAGCGCGGTTTGCAGCCAGTGCCACTGCCGCTCATAGACCGAGTACATATACACCCGGCGCAGTTCCGGTTCCTTGGGGATGCGGCGGCGCGCGCTGGCATAGCGCAGCCCGGCGTGCGCGGTCGCCATAATGCCCGTCCCGAAGAACAGCGCCAGCCCCAGCAGGTCAATCAGCGGCACGCGGTCATGGCCGAAGATGTAAAGCTGCGACGCGCCCGGCTGATAGATCACCGCGCCCGTCTCCGTTACCTGGATCTCGCCATCCTGGAAGCCGGGATTGATGAAGTGCGGGGTCACGCCCTGCGGTGTGTAACTGGCCAGCGTCAGCGGGGCCACAACGCGCGACCCGCCCGTGTGGCAGGCGCGGCATTCCCGCGTCACCCAGTCGTTATGCGCCACGCCATGATTGATGCTGAAGGGCTGAATTTCGCCCACGATCTGCGCGCCGGGATAACCGGCTGCGTTCAGGCGCGCCGCCACAACGTCGCGCTGCTCCTGGCGGGTGATGGCAAGCTCGGACCCTTCAAGCGTGCCGTCGCTGTTGGCATCAAACACCGCCAGCACCTCCGGCGCATAGGTTGCGCCGTCCAGCCACGCGCTGCGCAGCCCCTCAACCGGCACAGGCTGAACCGGATCGCCATACGTCCAGTAGTAGGCGGTGATGAGGTTGTGCGGCGCGAGCGCCTGGCCGCCGTCCGCATTCGTCCGGGGCAGAAGCACCGGTTGGTAGCCTTCGATCAGGCCGCTTTCCGCTTCGTCTGTCACCATGCCGCGATACTCACGGCGCGGGCTGCCGTCCGCCTGCAGCACCGTCCAGTCGATGCTTTGCAGCGCCGGACCGTACAGCCTGGGGATGTGGCAGGACTCGCAGCTCATGGCGCTCACATGACGCTCGGTGTAGGGCAGCCACGCGTGGGCTGTTGTCGCATCGTGGCAAGACTCGCAGCGCCGCAGCGTATTATCGAGTTCGGGTGCCAGCAGCCCCTGCGCGCTCTGACCTTTCGCAAACTGGTGCAGCGGTCGGTACAGGTACTCCCCAAAGTCGATGCGGCGCGGGTCAAACGTCAGGTGTTCGAGGTCACTTTCGGCGTTGCTGTATACCGGGTTATTCAGCGAATAGTGACAGTCCACGCATGCCAGCACGCGCTCGGCGTGCAGGTCAAATGACCGCGTGAGGGTGGCTTTCTCCGCGATGTTCAGGCCGGAATTGCTGATCTGCTGCGGCGATACAATCTGCCCGGTAGTGTAGGTGCTCCACTGGCCAGGGTCGGGAAAGTTCACCGTCAGCGGGAGCTGCGCATTGATGTGTGTGACGCCATGACACTGCCCGCAGTTTTCGATCGTCGGATCCTGAACGGTCACCCGCGCGCTGCCGTCGGCATCGAAGGCTTCGGGATTCCAGGTGTAGGCTGCGCCATCGGTGCTCACGAACCCGGCCAGCGTCACGCTGGCAGCCCAGGCGTAATCCCCGGCCCGTAATGCCGCCACGCGCGCGCTGTTATCTGGCGCGGGGGTGTGGCACAGAAAACAGTTCATCTCTGCGCCGTAGGAGCCCGCCGGGCCGCCCCCCACATGACGCTGCCCATAGCTGGAAAGCCACGCTTCGGCGCTGCTGGCCTCATATACCAGCGGGGACCAGTTGCCAAAGATACCGGGGCTGGTGTCCCAGGGATGGTCACCGCCGGTGCCGGTGGCGCTAAGGCCGGCATCCACATGGAAGCTGTTCGCCGCGATAAAGGCGGTATCGTGGCAGCTCCCGCAGGTGCGCATGGGCGAGACCGGGTTTTCTGACTCCAGGACGTGAATGCCGTCTGCATCAACGAGCGGGAACGTGGGATGCATGGGCGACTGCGCGCGCACGCCGCCAGCCGCCGTCAGCAGCACACCGGCCACCACGAGGATGAGACCAGCCGTGAACAGCAACCGTTTCACTGTTCACCTCCGTCTGTGGCCTGCGTGTCGCCGGTCCCGGTGCCGTTGGCGGGGGTGGCCTGCTGTGCAGTCTTCAGGGCTTCGCGCCCGCCCCATAACATCGGATCACCGTAATATCCCAGGGCTTCCCAGTCCATGCGCCCGCCCTCACCGTGACAATCCGTGCATTGCAGGGCGTTTTCAGACGGTACGACCATGTGCGACTGTGTCCAGTACATCTCTGTGGACGCAAAGCCCACCGGGCCGCGGTAGGGCAGCCCAACCGTTTCCATCCCCATCCGCGCGGCAGACTCCCAATCGAACGTCGTCCAGTAGCCGCCTTCGCCTACGGTGGTCGGTTGAATCAGCCAGTTGTAGCCCATGTCGTAGGGTTGTTTGGCGCGATGTATCTTGAACGGCCAGATCTGCGCGGTGGCATCCGTGATGTCGCCAGACGGGGGATTGAGCACCGTCGGCACGCTGGGGTCCATAACATCGCCCAGCAGGTAACGGTATTCCACCCCGCCGTTATACCACGCATATTCCGGCATCAGGTTTTCCGTGTAGATGAAATCGCCTTTGATGCGCAGGTAAACGTGCGGATCTTCTTCCCGCGTTTCATCGCCTGTTGTAGACCAGTCCCAATAGATCTTGGTGGGTTCACGCACAGCCGTAACCGGGATGTGGCAGGTCTGGCACGCGACGGTATCCAGGTGCGAGGAAAGCCGCGCGTCCGTATGCACATCCGTCGAATGACAGTCGGTACACCTCACCTGGTTGGACGTTTCCACGCTCACCGAAATGGCACGCCCGCGAATGTTGTGGTCCTCGGTACGGTGACAATCCACACACTGGAAGTCCAGCCGTCCCATATGAACATCGACGGTTTCCGCCGGGTAAAGCAGGCTTTCGTCAAGGTCGCCATGCTTAACCGCCGCGCCGCCGCCGCCGTAGAAGTGACAGGTGCCGCAGTTCTGGCGCGTAGGACGGCCCACACTCCTGGCCGCGGCTGCCAGGTCAACGCCTTCTGCCGGCAGCCCGGATGCCGCCTTGAGGTACGTGCCGGATTGGTCATGGCAAACGAGGCAATCGACATTGGTCGCTTCGCTGAAATCGAAACTGGCATCAGACCAACCGTAACCGGCGTGGCAGCGCGTGCAGCCCGGCCAGTTGGACTGGATTCCGATGCAGAAGTTGTTGAGCAGGTTCGCTTTGCCGGTGGAGACGGGTTCATCGCGCCACGTGACTTCTACCGTGTCGCTTAGCCAGGTGAAGTGCGCGGTATGAGAGACTTCCTCCGCGGCGTCTTCGTGGCAGGCCAGGCACGCCCGCGTGACATCCGGCCCGCTGGCATAGGGGCCGCTAAGCAGCGCGGCATGGCTGGTGTGGATGGGAGTCGGTGCTACCGCGGCCCAGGGGCTCTCGACAGGCTGCGGCTCGGTACGGACAAACAACAGGATCGGGACAGCAATCAGGATGAGGGTTACGCCCAGACCGGCAACCCAGATGTAGCGTTTCATAGACTGATCCTTCTAAAACAGAACGCAAAAAGTGCCGCGCCCCGCTATTCGATCACGCTGGCCTTTCTGTCTAGCGCATCGCGCATGATCATGCGCATGGTTTCCAGGACAGCGATAATGCGGTCGTCGGCCACAGCATAAATCACAGAGGTGCCCTGCCGTTCCGCTGTCACCAGCGTGCGGTCACGCAGCACGGCCAGATGCCGGGATATGGTTGGCTGCGGCGTGCTCAGCAGCTCCGCCAGCGATGTCACGTTACGCGGTTGGTCAAACAGGGCGTAAAGGATCTGAATGCGCTTGGGATCTGCGACCGCCTGGCAGATGTGGTGATGCAGGAGACTCAGTTCGTCGTGACTGGGAATAGTCAACGTCGTTCGTCTTTCCACCTATGTGAATATTCATACATACCTGTACAAACAATAACGCACCGCCCGCACCACTGGCAGTGCAGGAGGTCACAGACGCGCCATGACGAAAATCACGCCGATGGACGGCAATCGTCAATCGGAAATTCACCAAACCTTCACCGCAGGGTACACAGACCATGATAAGCTGCAATTATGGAGTGAGCGCTGCCATGTGCGCAGCGTTCGCCTCGCCGCATCCCCCCACCGACTCTCCAGCAGACTGTATTCGCACGGTGCGGCCAACCGCACCCTCAACAGTGAGTATGCGCGTGGAAAATCAGATGAATGAACGATTGGTTCAGGTGAGTGCAGAGCCGGACTTGCTCCTTGAGGGCAGCCTTCACCTGCCAGCCCAGGCGCAGGGGATCGTCCTGTTTGCGCATGGCAGCGGCAGCAGCCGTCACAGCCCACGTAATCTGATGGTGGCCCAGGCACTGAATAACGCCGGGTTCGCCACCCTGCTGATGGATCTGCTGACCGAAGAAGAAGAGCACGTCGATAACGAGACCCATCACCTGCGCTTCGATATCGCCCTGCTGGCGCAGCGCCTGGCAGGGGCCGTGGACTGGCTCACACGCCAGGCCGATACACGCCCACTGAACATCGGTCTTTTTGGCGCAAGTACCGGCTCCGCAGCCGCCCTTAGCGCTGCCGCCCTGCGCCCCAGCCTGGTGAGCGCCATTGTATCGCGCGGGGGCCGCCCGGAATTGGCCGGTTCTGCGCTGCCGCTGGTGCGTGCCGCCACCTTGTTCATTGTGGGCAGCGGCGATGCACAGGTGCTGGCATTCAACCAGGAGGCGATGTCCAGGCTCCAGTGCCCGAACCGGCTCGAAATTGTGCCTGGGGCATCGCACCTCTTCGAAGAACCCGGCGCGCTGGAAATTGTCGCCAGACTGGCGAGCGATTGGTTTACCGACTGCCTGATCGACAGCGAATAGCGGGCTGTGGGGTCACACACGAGAACGAGGCTGGGTGAGGAGTCGATCCGTAAATGGTCTTCAGAGATCGCACACACGCGGGAACGGTGCTCGCCGAGCACCTGCTTTCTTACCGTAACCAGCAGGATGTGCTGGTGCTGGCGCTGCCCCGCGGCGGCGTGCCGGTTGCGGTAGAGATCGCCCGCACCCTGGGCGCAGCGCTGGACATATTTCTGGTGCGCAAACTGGGCGCGCCGGGGCACGAAGAACTGGCCTTTGGCGCGCTGGCCACAGGTGGCGTGCGCGTCATCAACCAGGGTCTGGTACGGGCGTTGGGCATCTCGCAGGAACAGATCGACGCCATCACCGAAGCCGAACGCCGCGAGCTGTACCGCCGCCAGCATGCCTACCGGGGTGCAGCGCCACTGCCACAGCTTCGCGGCAGGCGCGTGATCCTCGTCGATGACGGCCTGGCGACCGGGGCAACCATGCGGGCCGCCATCCTTGCGCTGCGCAAGCAGCGGCCCTCCGCCATCATCATCGGTGTGCCCACCGCTGCGCCGGAAACCTGCGCAGCGTTTCGCCGCGAAGTGGATGACATCGTGTGTGTAATCACCCCGGAGCCGTTTCAGTCAGTCGGCCAGTGGTATGATGACTTTACACAGCTCACCGACGACGCTGTGCGCACACTGCTCGCAAGTGTGCGCACACCCTGAAAACCGGCGCACATCAGTAAGCCGCAAACCTTAGGCGGTGCAGGGGCACGCCCTGCCCAACTGCGCATGGATTTCCGCCACCATGTGCTAGCCGCGCTGCATAAGCGCCCAGAACAGGAAGAAATAGCCGCCGCCCAGCATACCGGTCAGGATGGCGGGAAACGCTGCCGCTGCCGTTTTATGTTTGCCGCGCACCATGCCAGCCACAATGAACGGAACGACGAACATTCCCACGTTGATGATAAAGATCGGGAACTCGGTAGGTCCAAAGACGTCAACTTTGGCGAATACCGCCAGGCCACACACCAGCACCATCAGCATCTGCGGCAGCAGTTGCTTATCCGGCACCAGAAACATGGTGAGCAGGCCAATAAAGAAGATCCCGTAAATCATCAGATCAAACAGGAGTCCGGGGAAGGAGCTGCGCGGTCAAAGCCGTGCCATGATTTCGTCCGGGTTGAGGTCGATGGAGGTTTGTGCGAATACCGACGGAACCACAGCCAGCATCAGCAGCGCAAACAGAACAAGCGCCAAGAACCGTTTTTGTTTCATAGGGACAGCCTCCAGCAGAAACTATGACTGCATTTCGATAATTGTTCGTGCCTGTAAACGGATGATTGCTGCCAGCCGTTGGGTAAGCCCCATGCTGGCAGTCTCCCCAGTGAGAACTATAGCGCATTTATGCCGTCCCTGCATTATACAGTCAGCAGCGGCGCGAGCGCAGTCGGCAGATCAAGCAGGGGGGTATAGTGAATGGCATGCAGGCCAACGGCGCGCGCGCCTTCCACATTGCCAGGCATATCGTCAATGAAGATCGCATCCTGTGGCTGCACGTTCATCTGCCCCAGCACGGCGCGGTACGCCTCTGGCGCGGGTTTCATCACGCCGATCTGCGCCGAAATCACAATCGGGTCGAAAAGCGGCGCAATCCCCAGGCCATCAAGTTTTTGCAGCAGCGCCGGGCTGTCGTTGCTTAAGAGCGCGACCCGGTGCCCTGCTGCGCGCTGCTGCCGGATGTACGCTGTCAGCGCCTGGTCGAGCCGGTCGCCGCTGAAGTAATCGTGCTGCAGCCGCGCAAGCTGCCCAGGATCCAGGCGCAGTTGCGCGGCCACATCAGCCCAGTACGCTTCTGGGGAGAGCAGCCCGCACTGGGCCAGGTGCCAGCTTTCGCTGCCATGCACCACGCGCTCCAGTTCGCCGTCCTGCAGGCCCAGTGCTGCGGTCCAGGTTCTGCGTGCTGTGGGATCCATCGTCTTCATCAGCACGCCGCCAAAGTCGAAAATCAGTACGCGTTTCACTATAATGGCTCCTCACAGACAGTCAGGTGGGAACAGCATATGGCCAAGTTTACACACAAATCGGAAGAACGTGTACGGCGCTGGTGGTACCGGCGGCGCATCTCCAGCCGCACCCTGCCGCGTTACGTCTGGATGGCAGTCGTTAACTTCAACCGCTACGGTACCGCCCAGGCGGCGGCGCTCTCCTATTACGCCATCTTCTCGATCTTCCCGCTTACGCTTCTGGTTGCGGTTGGTGTCAACAGTCTGCTGGGACCGGCGGCAGGCAGCCAGCAGATCGCCAGCGGCCTCAGCATCTTCCTGCCAGATCAGCAGGCCGTTGAACTGCTTCAGAGCAGCGTCCTGGAGGCGCTCGAACAGCGCAGCTCGTTTACGCTCATCGCGCTGGCAGGGCTGGTATGGGCCGCCCTTGGCCTCTTCACCAACCTGACGCGCTCCCTGGACGTGATCTTTCAGGTCCCGTCCAGCCGCAGCCTGTGGCGGCAGCGCCTGCTGGCTTTCCTGATGACGCTGACACTGATCACGCTCGTCGGCGGCTCGTTCGTCACGTTCGGGCTGCTGCGCCTCATGGCGGTGTTCTTCATCGAATCGCCCAGTGTGTGGATCACCATCGGCACCGTGTTTCTGCCGTTCAGCCTCAATATCGTTATCTTTGTGCTGCTCTTTCGCTTCGTCCCTTCGCGCAAAGTCCATTGGGAGGCCATCTGGCCAGCCGCCGTGTTTGGTTCTGCCGGGTGGGAGCTGGCGAAAGGCATGTTTGTGTGGTTTCTGGAGAATCTGGCCAACTTCGCGGATGTCTATGGCAGCATCGCGGTGGTGATCGCGCTGCTGCTGTGGGCCTATGTAACGTCGTCGGTCTTCCTGCTGAGCGCGGAATTGTGCGCCCGCCTGGATGACTGGTTCATGGAACACCAACCCTACCAGACCATTGTGCGTTTGCCGCTTCGCCCCGGCGATGACGGGTAACACCTGGCAGCAGCAACACCACAGCAGATCCCCGCGCAACTTGCCACTTTACCGCACGCGGTGCGCTGTGTTACACTTAACCCTGTATCACTGAGCCGACGTGGCGGAATTGGCAGACGCGCTACGTTCAGGGCGTAGTTCTCTCACGGGAGTGTGAGTTCGACTCTCACCGTCGGCACAAAAGCCTGGGCATGAACCCAGGCTTTTTCTTTTCGTGCCGATGGTGTATAACTGGCACAGATCACCCTGAGAGACGTATGGCGGAGACAACCCCTTCGGATACACCCAACAGCGCACCGCGCGAAACGCGCCGGGCAGCCCAGCCAGCGCCCAGCCCAGAAAAGCGCACCGAACCCAGAACTGCTGTGCGCCGTCCGCCCCCCAGCCGTCGCGGTGGGCAGCTTTCCGGTATCCAGATCATCTTTGCGGTGATTCTGGCGGTGGGTTTGCTGCTGGCCATCAACTTCAGCAGCCGTATTGCCGCCGGGCAGCCGCTGCTGGCCGCTTACGATGAGGTGCGCGCAGAGATCCGGATCCTGGAAACGCAGCAGGCACAACTGCTGCAGGAACGGGACAGCGTGCTCAGTGATGTTTATGTGGAACAGTGGGCGCGCAGCCGTGGCAAGATGATCCTCCCCGGTGAAAAGCTCGTCGTCCCCGTGCCGTCCGGCAGCATCGCCGAACCCACCCCAGTCCAACTGCCGGTAATTAACGTCAACACCGGTGAACGTGAACCCCAACCCTGGGAATTGTGGTGGAGCCTGTTCTTCGACAGCCCACCGCCGCAGCTTGGTGAGTCCTAACGC
>CAZQIJ010000175.1:0-8856 GCA_964592955.1 uncultured Anaerolineaceae bacterium | reverse complement strand
GCGCAAGCGCCCTCAGGCCGTGTAGCCCACCTGGCATGGTGCGACATCTCAACACCTATCACGCTGGTTCAGGGCCTATGCTGCCTCTGCCCGCGCCTTGATCACGCGCAGCACGCTCTGCTGAAAGTCGCTCATGATGGCGCGGCTCCACAGGCTGCCGTACCCGTTAAACGTCGTCGTCAGGCGGTGGGTGCTGGTGAGGCTCAGGCGCACGGCTTCGCCGTCCAGCGGCTGGATCGTGTAGCGCGCGTCGATCAGTTCAAACGCCGCGCTGTCCAGCATCCCAAAAACCGGCGGCGCGTGGGTGCTGCGATCCGGGTCGATGGTGAAGCGCACGGCGCGCTGCGGCTCCCACTCCGTGATTTCCTCGAAGAACGCCAGGCCGTTATCGAAAGTGGCGTAGCGCATCCCGCCCAGGCCAGCACGATCCACGCGCGCTGCGACGGGGCGCGGGATGCCGACGATGGTATAGAGGCTGGGGGAGAGTTCGCCCGGCGAGATGGCCGGGACCGCGATGATCTGCCCCCACACTGCCGCCGCATCTGCCGCGATGATGATGCTGTCTGTCACCGTGTGGAACGAGTCTGGCGTGTCGCGGATCTCAACCGGGGTCACCATCAGCGGGGCAGCCAGCGAGCCGATGAGGACGAGGTTCTTGAAGTGCCGGTTCTTGGTGTGCGAGAAGCGCAGCGCGGCCACCATCGCCAGCCCGCCCACCCAGGCCGCGATCATGAACACCGGCGCAGCCATCACGATGCAGATGGCCGCCTCGATGCCCACCACGATCACCGCGCCGAGGAAGAACATCGACGCCAGGGTGGGGGCAGCGGTGCCATACCGCCAGCGCAGGCGCTCCCCGCGCGGCCCCAGGTATACCACCAGCGCCCCCAGCGCGAACGGCATAAACACGAGAAAGCCGGTGGACATGGTGCGCAGCAGCCCATCCGTCACATCCGCGCCAAACAGCCAGCGCGCCGCCAGGCCATAAAGCAGCCCGGCGCTGACGCTGACGATGCGCGTGAGGTTTTCGGCGCTGAGGATGCGCCGCTCCCATTCCTTTTCCGGGTCGCCATAGGGATCATCCGTCGGCGCGGGGTCGGGGTCAAACAGCGCGTCGGCGTCCTGCGCCAGCGGCTCTGCTGAAGGCTGCGCTGAAGGCTGCGCGGACGGCTGCGCGGACGGCTGCGCGGACGGCTGCGCGGACGGCTGCGCGGAAGGGTCTGAGTCCGGCTGCGGCCAGGGTTGAGGATCACGCCTTGTCATGCGATTTCGCTTTCGTTCATGATATTCAGAAACTTGTGAACGTTCTAACCCCAGTGTATCACGATTCCGGTTGCGGAGATAACCAGAAATGTTAAACTTCTCGCAGGGTCGCTATCCTCAGCCAGGCCCACACCCGCAGGAGGCAACACGCCATGAAGATCACGTTTCAGGGTGCTAACCGCACCGTCACCGGCTCCAAACACCTCATCGAGGTCAACGGCATGCGCATCCTGCTCGACTGCGGCATGTTCCAGGGGAAACGGGCAGAAAGCTATGCGCGCAACCTGAATTTTGACTTTGATCCCGCCAGCGTGGATGTGGTGCTGCTCTCCCATGCCCACATCGACCATTCCGGCAACCTGCCCAACCTCGTGGCGGCTGGCTTTCGCGGGGACATCCTCTGCACGCCCCCCACCCGCGACCTGTGCGCGTGGATGCTGCCAGACAGCGGGCACATTCAGGAGCGCGATGTTGAATTCGTCAATAAGCAGCGCAAGAAGCGCGGCGAAGCGCCGGTCGATCCCATCTACACCCAGCAGGAAGCGCTGGAATGCCTCAACTACTTCGTCACGCGCAGCTATCACCGCCAGTTCCGGCTGGGGAACGGCGTCAGCGTCACGTTTATCGACGCCGGTCACATGCTGGGCAGCGCCAGCATCATCCTGGATGTGCAGGATCAAACGGCAGGGCGCGACACGCGGCTGGTGTTCAGCGGGGATATTGGGCGCGTGGGGACTCCCATCATCCGCGACCCAGAGCCGCCAGAGTATGCCGATGTGCTCATCATGGAATCGACCTATGGCAGCCGCCTGCACGACGACTTCGACGACTCCGAAAAGCAGCTTGAACGCATCGTGCTGGAAACCTACGCGCGCGGCGGGCAGATCGTCATGCCGTCGTTTGCTGTGGGGCGCACGCAGCAGCTCGTCTATACGCTGCACAAACTCACCGAGCGCGGCGACATCCCGGAACTGCCGATCATCGTAGACAGCCCGCTGGCCGTCAACGTGACCTCGGTATTCGGCCTGCACCCAGAAGCGTTCGATGCAGAGATCACGACGTTTATGCAGGAGGTGGAAGACCCCTTCGGCTTCTCTCACCTGCGCTATGTGCGCAAGGTGGAAGACAGCAAGAAGCTGAACTTCTACCGCGATCCGTGCATCATCATCAGCGCCAGCGGCATGGCGGAATTCGGGCGGGTGCTGCATCACATCAAGCACCGCATCGGCGATAGCAAAAACACGATCCTCATCACGGGCTGGCAGGCAGAAAACACGCTGGGGCGCAGGCTGGTGGACGGCGAAGAAACGGTGTCGATTTTCGGCGAGAAGCACCGCGTCCATGCCCAGGTCGAAGTCATCAACGGCTTCAGCGGTCATGCCGACCGCGATGAACTGGTGGCGTGGGTGGGCGCACTGGAGAAGAAACCGGCGCAAACGTTCCTCGTTCACGGCGAAGAAGAGGCATCGCTGGCGCTGGCGGGCCTTCTGCACGAGCGCTACGCGATGACGGTCACGGTGCCGACCACCGGGGATGAGGTGGAGGTGTAGGGGGCAGCGCCGACTGTGCCAGGGAACAAGTCTGCTGGCGGCACTTGCCAGGAACTGTGGTAGAATATCTGTTCTGTTATCGCTGAAGGAAGCCAGCCGTTATCGTGCTGGCCCGCCTGAAACTGCCGTAATTTATGCCGGATGATTGAAATATGCCCAGACCCAGTAAACTGGATAACTTGACAATTCGTGGTTTTCAATCGATTAAGTCGCTCAATGCCTTTCAGCTTCGCAACCTCAACGTCCTCATCGGACCCAATGGAGCCGGGAAAAGCAACTTTGTGACGTACTTCCGAATGCTGAGCGAAATGGTCGAACAGCGCCTGCAACTGTGGACGGCCAAACGCGGCGGCGCGGATCGCCTGCTGACGTTCGGCGTGAAAGAAACCGAGGAGCTGTACTCGTATCTTCAGTTCGGCGCAAACGGGTATTCCTTTACGCTGCAACCTACCGATGCTGGGGGGTTCGTCTTCAGCTCGGAGAGGCTGTATTATGAGGACAATTATCCAAACGGTTTTCAGATCGGCGCGGGGCACAGCGAGGCGGCGCTGAAAGATGAAATCGTTCCGCACCAGGTGCGCATAGCGGATTACTGCTATGCGTCGATGTCGAGCTGGCGGGTATTCCACTTCCACGATACGAGCGATACCGCCGGTGTCAAGCGCCTGGGGTCAGTAGACGATGCAGACTACCTGCGCGACGACGCCGCTAACCTCGCCGCATACCTTTACTGGATGCGGAATAATGCCCGCGCGAGTTACGACCAGATCCGCAAAACGGTGCGGCTGGCGCTGCCATTCTTCGACGATTTCGACCTCGATCCGCAGGTGCTTACCAACGGCGACGCGCAGATTCGCCTGATGTGGCGTCAAATCAACAGTGATTATCCCATGTCTCCCACACAGCTTTCGGATGGGTCGCTGCGCTTCATTTGTTTGATCACGGCCCTCATGCAGCCCGATCCACCCGCCACCATCATCATTGATGAGCCAGAACTGGGGCTGCACCCCTATGCGATTACGCTGTTGGCTGCCGTGATGCGGTCGGTATCTGAGCATACACAGTTAATTGTGTCCACACAGTCTGTGCCACTGGTGAACGAATTCGACATCGAGGACCTGATTGTCGTCGAACGTGAAGCAGGGGTTTCGGTGTTCAGGCGTCTGGCGGAACAGGACTTCGAAGAATGGCTGGAGGATTACACATTAGGTGAACTGTGGACCAAGAATATACTGGGAGGCAGGCCAGAATGACGCGCCTGCACGTTATTTGCGAGGGACAAACGGAAGAGGTTTTCGTAAAGCGGGTATTGTATCCCTATTTTGAGGGCCGCGGCATAACCCTCATTCCCTCTCTGATTGGAACAGCGGGCAAGAAAGGCGGTGGGGTACAGCGTGCGCGTCTGATTCCGGACATCCAAAAGCGGTTGAACGATACCCATGCCATGTGTACGACCTTCATTGATTTCTACGGCTTACCAAAAGACTTTCCAGGCAAGACGGATGCGCTGACCAAACAATCGATCGCCCACAAGGCAGCGTGCGTTCAACAGGCCATCGCGGAGGCGGTTTCGTCAACCCTACCTGCACCCTCGAAGCATTCGGCACTGGCACGCTTTATTCCCTACGTTCAAATGTACGAATTTGAAGCGCTGCTCTTCAGCGACCCACTGAAGTGCGCACAAGGAATGTCACAGGCTAACCATCGTACCGCATTGCAGAACATACGAAGTCAATTCAACTCTCCTGAGGAGATAAACGACGGTCCGAACACCGCACCCAGCAAGCGCATCATGAATGTGTTTGCCGGGTACCAGAAAGTGCTGCACGGTGAGCTGGCGGCGCTGGAAATTGGCCTGGATGTCATCAGGCGGGAATGTGCGCTGTTTGATGCCTGGCTGAAGCATCTTGAAGAGAAGGCGAAGGCATGAGGATGGGCACGGCGATACGGTGTGGCGGCGCACCTGTATGTTCACTGCAGTGCCTGCGCGCATTGCGAGGGTAAAGATGCTTCACGCGCAGACCCGAATAACGCCCCCCCAACCCCCTCCATTGCCCCCCCTGTTCTGCAAAAATCGTAGACCGTGTTACAATGCTTGATGTGCTGGAGCTTTACCCGTTCACGCCGGTACACAGACCGTTATATGGCAGCCAGCTTCCATAGTAGACTGATGAGATTGAGCCATGTCACACGCAAAGAACGACTCGTTTATTTCATATTCCCGCCGGGATAAACCCTTCGTGGAAAGCCTGGTAGGCGAGCTTAAAAAGCATGACCGCGATGTTTGGGTGGACTGGGAAGACATCCCGCCGACTGCCGAATGGTTCGACGAGATCAAGCGCGGCATCGAGAATGCCGATAACTTCATCTTCGTCATCAGTCCGGATTCCGCGCAATCCGCCATTTGCACCCAGGAACTGGAATATGCGCTGAAACATCACAAGCGGCTCATCCCGCTGCTGTACCGCGAGGTGGCCAACACCCTGCTGCACCCGGTCCTTTCCAGCCACAACTGGATCCAGTTTGATGGGCAGAACCTGGCCGAGGGGCTGAATAAGCTGGTCCTGGCGATGGATACCGACCTGGACTATACGCGCACGCACACGCGGCTGCTGGCGCGCGCCATCGAGTGGGATGCGCGCAAACGCAACGAAAGCCTGCTGCTGCGCGGCCAGGAACTGATCGGGTATGAATCCTGGCTTTCGCACGCTGCCAACGCCACCCCCCGCCCCACCGACCTGCAAACCGAGTTTATCTTCGCCAGCCGCCGCGCGCAGGTCTCGCGCCAGCGCAACACCATTCGGCTGCTGGGCGTCGGCCTGGTGGTGATGGTCGGCCTGGTGGTGTGGGCGCTCTATAACAATGACCTCGCCGTAAGGTCGCAGGCGGTGGCAGAGCGCGAGGCAGAGATCAGCCGCAGCCTGCTGCTGGCAGACAAAGCGCGCCAGGCGTGGGAAGACAACAACATCGAGCCAGCCCTGGCGCTGGCTGTGGAAGCCAACAGCATCCAGAACGCGCCGCCGCGCTCGCAGCGCATCTTGGCGGATGTCTTCTACACCCCGAACCTGCGCGGGCAGGTCAGCTATCCCGCCACCATTACCGATCTCTCCATCAGCCCAGACGGACGCCTGTTCGCCTTCAGCGCCTACGATGGCCGCGTGATCCTCATTGATCGCGTGGAAGAAAAGGAGCGCGTCGTCTTCCAGGATGCAGACAGTATGCCCATTCGCACCGTCGCCTTCATGCCATCGGACGGCGGCAAGACGCTGATCGGCGGCGCGATGGACGGCACGATTTATTCCTGGGATACGCTCACGCTCCAACCGATTGACCGCATCGGCGGCGTGCGCGATAACGGCTCGCGCGAGGGGATGAATGCCATCGTGCGCGATATGGACGCCAGCGCGGCCACCACAACCTTTGTCACCGGGTCGGCACGCGGCGAAGTGATCCTGTGGGACATGAACGGCCTTACGCCCGTGCAGCGCTATAACAACCACAACGACGCCGTGCTGGGGGTGGCCCTCAGCGAAGATGGCGCGTATGTGGCCACCGGCTCAGAAGATAACTTGATCGTGGTGCGCGACATCCAGCAGGAGATTATCTCTGTGCTGCGCGGTGGCGACGACAACGTGCAGGCGCTGGCCTTCCACCCGCTGAATTCCAACATCCTGGCCGCCAGCTATGGCGATTACATCATCATCTGGGACGCAGTGCAGCGCCGCCGCGAGCTGCTGCGCCTTAACGACGAAGTCCCGCGCGCCCACCACGATACCATTCAGGCGCTGGCCTATACCCCAGACGGCCAGACGCTGGTTTCTGGCTCAGATGACGGCGTCGTCGTCGTGTGGAACCTGGATCGCGGCGTGCCGCTGGCCAGCTATCTGCAAGAGGGCGCGTCCATCACCGCCCTGCAGATCACGCCGGATGGCAAGAGCATCGTGGCCACGGCCTCCCGCGCTGGCGGCGGTGGCGCGATCTTTGTGTGGGATCTGGCCAGCCCCGGCGTGAAGAACCTCTACCGCGTGCATTCAGACGAAGTGCGCGCCGTCAGCTACAGCCCGGATGGGTCGCGCATCGCGGCGGTTTCCAACGATGGCTCGCTCAGCATCCTCGAAACCGAAAGCGGCGAACCGCTGGCGCAGATCGCCAACCACAACGCCCCGGTTACTGCCGTCGCCTATGGCGAAACCTTTATCGTAAGCGGCTCCACCAACGGCTCGCTGTTTCTCATTGATCCCGACACCGGCACGATCCTGCGCATGTTAACGGTTTTCTCCCCCATCAACGCCATTACACTGCTGCCAGATGGACGCATCGCCATCGGCCTGGACAGCAATAACGTGGAGATCTGGCGGCCAGATGGCAGCCGCCCGGATACGATCCTGGAAGGCGCGCACACCCGCCCCGTGCTCACGCTGGAGATCAGCACAGATGGCACCATGCTGGCCTCTGGCAGCGCAGATAACACCATCGCGCTGTGGGATCTGGCCACCGGCACCGTGCTGCGCAAGCTGGAAGGCCACACCCGCCGCGTGCTGGATATCGACTTCACGCCAGATGGCACCGCCCTCTACTCCACCGCGCTGGATGGCGTCATCATCGCCTGGGATGTGGCCACCGGCGGCATCATCGACCGCACCATGGTCGGCGAGTCGCCCGTGTGGGCGCTGGACTTCAGCCCCAGCGGCGACCATTTCGTTACCGGCGCGGCAGATGGCAATATCTCGCTGTGGGATACGCAGGCGCGTACCAGCGTGCGGCGCTTCAGCGTGCATCGCGGCGGCGTGCTGTCGGTGTCCTTCGGCCCAGACGGCGAAAGCGTCATCAGCGGCTCGCGCGATCGTACCATTATCCGCTGGTCGATGCCGACGCCGGGCGAGCTGAGCACGGTCATCCGGGCAGAGCGCCAGGTGGACGCGGTGAGCTGCGACGCGCTGCGCGTGTATGACGTGACCGATGTGCCCTGCCGTCCGTCCACGACGACGACGCCCGCGAACTGACGGCGTGCAGCGGCGCGTCCCCGGTCCTGCCTGCCCGCACCCCCTGCCCCCTCTCCCGAACGCTTCGCTGGAAGAGGGGGAATGCCCACCGTGTCCCGGTGGCAACCTTCGATGGCCTCCCCCTCGCCCAGGCGCGCAGCGGCATTCGGGCGAAGGGGGCTGTGGGGGTGCGGGCACTTCACGAACCGCCCCCTACTAAAACCCAAAAATGTAAAGATTTCGCCCGCGCGCGCAGGGACTCTTCACCCGGCGCGGTATGCAGCGTGCTATGCTGCATACCGAAACAATGTTATCATGTAAGTAACACCCAGATCGCTGAGCGGAGCAGCAGACGTAGCAGGTCTCGAATGTTATTCGACTCTTTTTCATTGGTTGAACTGGTGCGCGATCATGCTGCCCGCACGATGACGTGCGTGAAGCCAGTGCTTACGCACATTACGCATCTGCTGGAAGACCAGGCCCTGGCCGCTGGCGGTGCGCTGGTCGTGGCGGGCTTTCAGCGCCCGATGTACCTGCGCGCCGAACGCGAACGCTATGGCGAACTGGCCGCGCGCATGGCGGCGGTATTCACCTTCAGCAGCCCGGCCCCGTCGTTTGATGCGCCCGCCCCCAACCTGTACCCGGTGGGGCTGCCGCCCACCTGGCGGCTGCACGATGAATGGTTTCTGCTCATCATCAGCGATCACTTTTCGACGGTGCTGGCCGCAGAGGAAATCCAGAGCGAGGTTCACCACGGCGGAGAGCGCAGCCTGCGCACCTTCCGCATCGCGTGGAGCTTCGACCCCGCGCTTATCGCCGACGCGGCAGGCTGCATCGCAGACGTGCTGCAAGCGCTCGATCCACAGTTTGGCGCGCGCCTCACGCAGATCCTGGACGCGCACCCACCGCAGCCCGCCGCGCCGCATATTATCGCGGCGCTGACCAGCGACATGCTCAGCTTTCAGGATCGCATCGTCACAGACATTATGGCCATGCGCAGGAAGAATCAGGAAGCGCTCGCCCAGCTCTTTGAACAGGAGCAGCGCTACCGCCTGATGGCC
>CAZQIJ010000174.1:0-8922 GCA_964592955.1 uncultured Anaerolineaceae bacterium | reverse complement strand
GTCCACAGCGGTTCGCGTTGTACCTGGTCAGGTGCAGGTGTGGGGAGCGCAAGCGGGGGTTGGCGGCAACCGGCGCACATGAGCAGGGCGATAAACAAAAGCAGCGCCGCGGGGTGCGGCGCTGCGCTCCAAGATACATTTCGGGTCATCGGGCAGTGCTGCCCAGAGCCTGTGTAACGACTTTCTCAACCTCGTCCGCGGTAAAGGGTTTCACGAGGTAGCTGAACACCGCATGCAGCTTTCCGACCAGCCGGTTAGCCGGATCGCCGTAAGCCGTAATCACGATCACGATGGGCATGTGCGTGTTTTCGCGCTCATGTTTTTCTTTGATGGTATCCAGAATTTTCCATCCGGTCATGTCTGGCAGGCTGATATCCAGCAGCACGACATCGGGCTTGCGCTCCTGCATTGTGGAGATCGCCCGCAGACCGTGCGTTTCATGGTACGTGACCATGTTCATCCGCTCCAGCGTCGCCTGAATCACCTCTGCCAGTTCCATGGTATCTTCCACGATCAGCACCACAGGTTTGGTGGTTGGTTTGGCCGCCGGGATTTCTTTCGGTTCTGCGGTGGCCTCTGCGCTGGTGCGCGTGGCATCCTGGCCATCAGCCTCACCGTCGCGGCCTTCCCCTGGCAAAATGACGGCAGCAAGCAGCCCGGTTTCCGATGCAGAAATGCGCTGCATCAGCTCTTCTTCGGAAACAAGCGGAACGCTGGATGTCTTCGTGGGGTTCGGGGTCTCCAGAACGTCATCCTGGTTGGGTGCCCCTTCTGCCTGGAAGTCAATTGTGCATGGTGTACTGCTGATCGGTCTTGTCATTTGTCGGGTTCCCGGCAACACGCTGGTTTTTTATTGCGTATTTTGAGATCATTATAGCACGGGCGATTCAGGAAAGAGCTATTGATCTGTGGTAGAACTGGCTTATCTTGACATTTCTTTACAATGACCAGACTTCGGCTGCATACTGGCCCGGATTTTGTCACGATTTGCACCAACGGACAAGCAGAATGCTGAATTACGTCAGAAATATTGAGCTGCTGTATAACGGCGCAGCGCGCCTGCGCGGCGTGCTGCCTGGCACTGCGCCGGAATTCCGCCTCTTTGTTGAAGAGATCTATAGCGAAGATGATTGGTTTGCTCATCATGTTCTCACCTTGGGAGGAGAACACCTCCAGACGGTTGATGAGCGCTACGGCGAAAACCGCCATGCGCATCCCATCCCTCTGCCCAACGGTACCGCCATCCCTGGCACCGTGCGCAGCACCGCCTTCCTCAACTTTGCCGGCGTGCGCCTGCGCGGTATGCGCGAGGCTGAGCGCGTTGCAGAAACCGCTCGCGCGCTTGGCGTCCGGGATAAGCTGGCCATCATCGCCCGCTTTGGTCTGACATTCTCACCCATGATGCTGTTGGGGACAGCAGAAAGCACGGTGTTGGCCGAAGCGCAGATTGGGCCAGAGCTGTTCGTGGTGTGCCGCCGCATGCGCGTGGTCTATGCCCTGCCCCAACCGGAAACAGACCGTGACCGCCAGCCATACGATTACGAGTCGCTGACGTTTTACGTGGCGCACCCTGTAACCCTGGATGAAGACCCCACACTAGAGACCGCGTTTGCGGGTCTACCAGGCGTCGTCATGGACAACCCTATGGATTGTATGGCTGCCGGGGGGTATCTGCTGGTGGCCGAAGGGGGCAGCGAAGCGCAGCGGAGCCGTGTGCATCTCTGGCAGCTTTCATCTTCGGCTTAGCGCGGCCAAATTCACATGGGGTAGGTTTAGGTCATGTTGTGTAATGTGAACAGGGTTCACCAGCAGAGGGTTGCGGCTTAACGTCACCGACAGCAGTAAGGACCTGAATGCGTAGCTTATTTCGGTTAGGACGGCGCTATGTGAGCCGCCGTTTTTTGCAGAGTACATTGTTTGTGGTGGGGGTGGCACTGGGTGTAGCGATGGTCATCGCCATTGATGTGGCTAATGGCAGCGCAAACCGTGCATTCGACCTCAGCGCTGAAAGTGTGGCCGGGCGTGCCACTCACCAGATTACCGGGAGCCCGGCAGGGCTGCCCACCGAACTCTATAACCGGCTGCGGGTTGAATTCGGAATCCGCAGCAGTGCCCCTATCATCACCGAATATGTGCGGGCAGCGGATCTGGGTGAGCAACCGCTGCGCCTTCTGGGTGTAGACCCGTTCGCCGAACCGCCTTTTCGCGCATACCTGGCAACCTTGCGTGTGGATGGCGAAAGCCGCCTGGCCTTCGATGCCATCAACGCGTTCATCGCCCAACCCAATACCGTGCTGATTGCCGCGCCTCTGGCACAGCAGTTTGGTGTGCAGACCGGGCAAACCACCCCCCGGCGCCGGGGCCCGCGCCCGGTTGAGGTTCAGGTCATCGGCGTGCTTCAACCGGATGATCAGGTCAGCGAGCAGGCGCTTAGCGATCTGATCCTCACAGATATTTCGACCGCGCAGGAAATCACCGGGATGACCGGACGCCTGACGCGGATCGATCTTATCCTGCCGACCGATCCGCAGGCGCGCGACGCACTCGCGGCGCAGATCAATTCCATACTCCCACCTGGGGCGCAACTGGTTACGACAGGCGAAAGCAATGGTACGCTGCAGCAGATGACCGCAGCCTTTGAACTCAATCTGCAAGCGCTGAGCCTGCTTGCGCTGGTTGTGGGCGTCTTCCTGATCTACAACACGGTCACATTCAGCGTGGTTCAGCGCCGCCCCATCATCGGCGTGCTGCGGTCTCTGGGCGCAACGCGCGACCAGGTGTTCATCCTCATACTGGGTGAAGCAGCGCTGCTTGGGTTGGTTGGAACGGTGCTCGGCCTGGGATTAGGTCTCATTTTCGGACGGGCCGCTGTGGGGCTGGTCGCGCAGACCATCAGCGATCTGTACTTCACGGTCAATGTCCAGCGTGTGTCGGTTGCGCCTTTTACCCTGCTGAAGGGCGCAGCGGTGGGGATTTTTGCCAGCATTGGCGCAGGGGTAATTCCGTCAGTGGATGCCACGCGAACCCCACCTGCCGGCGTTATGCGACGTTCCAGCGAAGAACAAAGCACACAGCGCCTGCTCCCACTGGTAACTGGTGCCGGGGTGGTGCTGAACCTCACCGGTCTGCTGATACTACAGATTCCGTCACAAAGTGTCGAAGTCAGTTTTGGCGCGCTGTTCTGCATTGTCGTGGGCAGCGCGCTGTTTACGCCGCTGGCGCTGGTGGTGGGTATGCGGGCTGCGCTGCCCATCACCGGACGGCTATTCGGGGTGCTGGGGCGCGCCGCGCCGCGTGCTGTGGTGCGCTCTCTTAGCCGAACTGCGATTGCCGTTGCCGCGCTGACCATAGCCGTGAGCGTGATTGTGGGTGTGAGCGTGATGATTGGCAGTTTTCGCAGCACGGTTGCAGACTGGCTGCAAACGACACTTGGCGCGGACATTTACATTTCGCCACCCCTGCTGACCGCAAACCGCGCCACCGTTGATGTTCCCGCCGAAGTGCGGGAGCGAGTCGCTTCGGTGGACGGGGTGCGCGCGGTATCCGCGTCGCGGGCGGTGAACGTCATCGCACCCGCCTACCCGGATATGCCGCCCGTGAACCTACAGGCTGTTGATGCGGATATCGCCCTTGACCGCCGTTTTGCATGGTTAAGCGTCCCGGATTACGTCGCGGCCCTGGAAAACGGGCAGGTCATCGTCAGCGAACCGTTTGCCTACCGCAGAGGCATCACGCCCGAAGAGAATCGCCTCACACTGCTGACGGATCGCGGCGAGCAGACTTTTGAGATCGTAGGGGTATATTACGACTACTCGACAGACCAGGGTACAGTCTACATGCTTGATGATACCTACCGCCGTTTTTACGACGATCCCTTTATCTCGTCCGTGGCGGCCTATCTGGACGCCGAAGCAGACCTGGCAGTGGTGACAGAAACGCTGCGCGGTGCGCTGGCCGGGTACGATCTGCGCGTGCAGGCCAACCGTGAACTGCGCAGCGGCGTGTTTGTCGTCTTTGAGAATGCGTTTGCCATCACCATCGCGCTGCGCCTTCTGGCGACGATTGTCGCCTTTATCGGCATCCTCAGCGCACTGCTTTCCCTTCAACTGGAAAATACGCGCCAGTACGGAATCATGCGCGCGGTGGGCATGACGCCGCGCCAACTATGGAACTTCACCCTGCTGCAAACCGGCCTGATGGGAACAGTCGCCGGTTTGCTGGCGCTGCCCATCGGGATGATTCTGGCGCTTGTGCTGCTGTTCGTCATCAATGTACGCAGTTTCGGCTGGACAATGACGTTTTATCCCGTCCCTGAAGAATTTGCGGTGGCGTTCGCCGTTGCGGTTGTGGCGGCCCTGCTGGCCGGGGTCTACCCGGCCTTCCGCCTGACGCAGCTTGTGCTGGCGCGCGCACTCAGGAGTGAATGAGCGGCCAGAAACTGTTAGAATACGTCCTGATCCGGGGGCGGCCTGTTTTGCCGCTGCCTGTTGTGAGGAAAGCCTGTACTGCATTCCAGAGAAGGAGCGACTGCGACAAAGCTATGAGAAATTACCGCTATTTTGACCTGGTCATGGCATTGTTCGTGACTGTGCTGCTGCTGAGCAACCTGCTGAGCAGCGCGAAAATCATTGACCTGGGCGTCAGCCTTGGGCCGCTGGCACTGGTGTTTGATGCCGGGACCCTGGTGTTCCCGATTTCGTATATCTTTGGCGACATCCTGACCGAGGTTTACGGGTATCGGCGATCGCGCCGCGTGATCTGGACGGGATTTCTGGCGACGGCGCTTATGGGTTTATTTGTGTGGTTTGCAGGCGCGCTGCCCGGCGAACCAGGCTGGGAACAATACGCCGGTCAGGGGGCCTACGATGTAATCCTGGGCAGCATCAGCGGGCTGGTTGTGGCCAGCCTGGCCGCCTATTTCGTGGGAGAGTTCAGCAACAGCTTTGTGCTGGCAAAGCTTAAGGTTGCCACGCGGGGCCGCTGGCTGTGGCTGCGCACCATTGGCAGCACGCTGGTGGGCCAGGGCGTGGATACCATCACGTTTTTCATCATCGCCACGCTGCTTGGTGTGTTCCCTGCGCCGCTGCTGCTGTCGCTGATTGTCACGAATTACCTGTTGAAAGTAGGCATCGAAGTGCTGTTTACGCCGCTGACTCTGGCCGTCATACCCTGGTTGAAGCGCATGGAAAACGAAGACTACTACGATCATGATACCGATTTCAACCCGTTCCGCCTCGATCTTGGCCAACAGGTATAAGAGGATTTATGCGGGCTGTTGTGTACATAGGGCAAACAGCCCGTTAAGTGAGATCCAGTTTTTTGTCGGCGCTGCCAATTTAAAGGACTACCACCATGAAAGCCATAATTCTAGCCGCCGGTCAGGGCACACGTCTGCGCCCTGTTACGCTGACCATGCCCAAACCCCTGGTGCCCGTTGCCAATAAACCCCTCATCGGCTTCTCGATTGATTTCCTCAGGCGCGCAGGGCTTAGCGAAATCGGAATCGTTGTCAACAGCCTGGAGTCCCCGATCTGCACACAGCTCGGCGATGGCGCAGAGCTGGGCGTAAGGATCGAGTATGTCGTACAGAAAGAGCAGCTTGGGCTGGCACATGCCGCAGGGTTGTGCCGCGACTTTGTGGGCAATGACCCGTTCTGTATGATGCTGGGGGATAACATCTTCCAGGACAAAATGCCGGATTTCTTCGCCAGGTTTCTGGAGTCGGACGCAGCCGCTTCAATCGCCCTGGGGGAAGTTTCTGACCCCACGCGCTTCGGTATCGCAGAGCTGCAAAATGGACGGATCGCGCGCGTGGTAGAGAAGCCCAAAGAGCCGCCGTCAAACCTGGCCATTCTGGGCGTATATCTGTTCAGGCCATCCATCTTCAACGCCATCGACAACATCAAGCCCTCGCACCGGGGCGAGTACGAGATCACCGACGCGATCCAGTACCAGTTGAGCGCGAACCATGTTGTGCAGCCCTATATCGTACAGGGTTGGTGGATCGACGCGGGCAAACCGGATGCCATCATCAATGCCAACCAGTTCGTGCTGGGCGATCTGCCGTTCACCCCGGCACCAGAAGGCGCGCACATCAGCGGCAAGTCAGAGGTCTCTGCGCGCGTACTTCTGGGCAGCAACACGCAGATCATCGACAGCGTTATTCGCGGCCCGGTCATTATCGGCGACAACGTCATTATCAGGAACAGCTATATCGGGCCATACACCTCTATCGGGCATAATGTCGTGGTGGAAAACAGCGAAATCGAAGCCAGTATCATCATGAAGGACAGTGTGCTGCGGTCAATTGCCGGGCGCATCGACTCCAGCCTGATCGCGGATAATTCCGTCGTCACCTCGTCTGCGCATCATGTACCGGCCGTTCATCGGTTCGTGCTGGCAGAAAACAGCTACGTGCAGCTATAAATGCGTTATAGTGTAAGGGGCTGCGGTGCATTGCCACCAAAGCTGCCCTCTTTCTTGTGTACTTAAGTGAGTTAATAGAGGCAACCAACTATGACTGACCGTAAACAAACCCTTAAGGCCAAACTTCACGACGCGCGCAGCTACCTGGACTCGGTACTTGACCGGGTTGAAGATCGCTGGGAGATGCAGGTCTATTCGGACGGCCTACAGTGGACAGTACGCCAGATCGTGATTCATCTGGCAGACGCTGGTCGCGGGCATAACAATCAGGCCATGAATATCGCAGTCGGCAAAGACATCATCCCGGAAGATTTTGATATTCAGCGCTACAACCGCCGTGTTACGGAGAAGAGTGCGGAAAAGACCACAGAAGCCGCGCTGCAGGAACTGCGGGACAACCGTGCCGCGCTCATGGAATGGCTGGATACCGTTGACGACTCTGCACTGGACAACAAAGGGCGGCACGCGTCGCTTCAGATCATGACGGTGGAAGAAATCCTGCTGAACCAGGCGAACCACGAACACGGTCACGCCACCGATATTGAGAACGCGCTGAAACAGCAGGCACCCTCATAAGTGCGCATGTCCGATTACGGCAAACACCCGGATTTTGTTGTGCTGGAGCAGGCCCCGTTTAACGGCGGTGCGCCTGCTCCGCTGCTGCGGACGGCGCTCATCACCCCGTTGGCGCTGTTCTATGTGCGCGCCCACGCCCTAGTACCAGTAATTGACCTTGCGAGTTATCGCCTGCACGTAACCGGGATGGTGGCCACCCCGCTTTCGCTTTCGCTGGATGCACTCAGAAGCGACTTTCCGGCTACCGCGCTCACAGCAACGCTCCAGTGTGCGGGCAACCGGCGAAGTGAACTTCATGCGGTTCAGCCGATTCCGGGTGAGTCAGTCATGTGGCGCGATGAAGCCATCAGCACCGCCACCTGGGAAGGTGTACCCCTGGGGGCAATACTGGCCCGCGCGGGGGTTGCGGCGGGAGCTGCACATGCGGCGTTCCTCGGTCTTGACCACGTGGAGAAGACCGGGGAGGGGTTTGGCGGGTCGGTCCCCTTAGCGCAAACAGGGGACGTGCTGCTGGCCTACGCGATGAACGGCGAACCGCTGCCGCCTGTTCACGGATCGCCCCTGCGGGCCGTGGTGCCGGGCTATGTGGCGGCACGCAGTGTCAAATGGCTGGGAAGTATCTCACTTCAGGCACAGCCTTCAGCGAATTACTACCAGCAGCGAGATTACAAGCGCTTCCCGCCGCACATCACCACCGAGACTGTCCATTGGTCTGGTGGCGAAATGCTGGGGGAACTGGAAACCAACGCGATGATCTGCCTCCCGCAGGACGGGGAAACCGTGCGCGCAGGTGCGGTAACGCTGGCAGGATATGCGCTGCCAGGGGGAAACCGGCGCATCTTCCGGGTAGAGATTTCTCTGGATCACGGACAGTCTTGGCAGGAAGCGACCCTGACGAGCGAAGATCATCCCTGGATGTGGCGTTTCTGGGAAATCACGCTGCCCCTGCCAGCGGGGACTTACACAGTCATGGTGCGCGCAACCGACTCCAGCGGTTACACGCAACCACAACACGCCGCCGCCCTGTGGAATTTCAAAGGCTATATGAACAACGCCTGGCATCAGGTGACATTCTCGGCAGGCGCATGAAGCGGGTATGGCGCGTGGCCGCACGCACCCCGCGCCTGCCGCAACCCAGCACACTCAGTAAGCGGCCACCGTTCCGTCTTTGCGGGGATCGCTGCCACCCGATAACACACCGCTATCCGGGTTACGGCGGATGATGTGGCCATCCCCGAAGAGCGCCCTTCCGCGCCCGGAAACAGGGCGCACGGAATGCCCCAGTTCTGCCAGCCGCGCCATCGTACTGACCGGTACCCCTTCTTCTATGGCCAGCACACTGTCACCGGTACCAGACTCCAGACACCAGCGCGGGCGGTTCAGCGCTTCCTGCGGGTTCAGTTCGTCGTCCACCATTGCGCTGATCACCTGGAAATGCCCCTGAGGCTGCATGAAGCCACCCATCACACCGAACGGACACCACAACGTGCCGTCCTTAACGGCCATTCCGGGAATAATGGTGTGGTAAGGACGTTTGCCCCCGGCGAGGGCATTCGGATGATCGCTTTCCAGCACAAAACCCGCGCCCCGGTTTTGCAGAAAGATTCCAAAGCCCTTCGCCACAATGCCGCTACCAAAACCCATATAGAGGCTGTTGATGAACGAACATGCATTGCCTTCACCGTCAACCGCGCACAGGTACACGGTGTCTGATCCGCGCAGTGGTGCGCCGTAGGAAGGTGGCTGCATCGCGCGATCGGGGTGGATGCTGCTGCGGCGCAGCCCTGCATAATCGCCGTGCAGCAGCTCCGCGACCGGAACCGCGTGTGCAGCAGGATCGCAGATGTAGTGGCGAGCGTCTGCGAAGGCCAGGCGCATCGCCTCTACCATCAGGTGCAGGCGTTCCGGGGAGTCCCAGGG
>CAZQIJ010000173.1:0-8929 GCA_964592955.1 uncultured Anaerolineaceae bacterium | reverse complement strand
AAGCAGGTGTGCAGGAATGTCTTCCTGGGGATCGTTCAGTTCGTTGAGCATTAACCGATGCTCTGTCTCCATCATCAGGCTGCCCAACGGCATGGACTCCCGGCTGAACGTCTCGCCCTTTACGATGACGCGCCCCAGCTCTGGACGGTTCGTCCAGTCAAACACACAGTAGAGCTGTGGCGCATCCCAGAAGGGTTCGGGCCGTGCAAGCAGGATGGCCACACTGATAATGATGGGGGTATCCTGAGAGCGCTGCAAAAACGGACGCGCCAGGTGTTCGGTAGCTGCCTCAAAGACCGCCTGTGAATCTGGTGCGGCGGCGATGGCACGGCTGGCAGTATACAGACGGCGTGTTTCGTCCAGCGCCTGGGCAGTCCGCTCCAGCAGGCGGCGGTTTTCGAGCTGTGTGCTCATCTGCCCGGTGATGGCGCGGTAAACTTCGTAATCTTCCGGCAGTAATTCGGTGGACTGGTGCGCAGCGATGCGGAACAGCGCAATCGGCTGGTTGGCGCTGAACAGCGGGAAACTCGCCATAAAACGGTAGCCCTGTTCGCGCATGGACTGGATCTCTGCCGGAACGCGCGAGAGGTTCGGCACGTCGTCACGCAGAATTTCCGGTTCACGCTGGCGCATGGGGGAGTCCTGGCTCAGGTATAGCTGCTGTAGAATATTGACCGGCAGTACCTCACCGTTCTGCGACTGCGCGACCAGGCGAATGCGGCTCGGCCAGCCATACATATCCAGGTCGCCTTCCAGCAGACCCAGCGAAAAATCAAGCCGGGGATCGCTGTTGGTGGCCACCGCCGCATAAACCAGGTCTGTGAAGTTCTGCGCCGTGTTGATCAGGCGGCTGGCTGCGTACAGGTTTTCATTACGCGACAGCGCTTCTTCGGTCTGTTCGAGCAGCAGACGGTTGTCGATGGCGACCCCTGCCTGGTCAATGAGGGCGCTGAAGACACGTCCCTCGCGCTCTGTAAATTCGCGGGGTTCTTCAAATTCCACCATAACCACGCCAGGCCAGGCACCGCGCACCATCAACGGAATGATGACGACGGCGCGCGCCTGCATGCGGCGGAAAATCAGTTGCAGACCGGTGTCCAGGCGGTTATCCAGGCGGGTATCACTGATAATCATCACCTGGTTACTGCGCAGACGCCGCAGCAGCGGATGATCCGGGAGGTGCAGGCGCAGCCCGGTCAGGTCGGTACTGGCTTCGTCGCGTTCCGCAATCGCCAGATCAGCGACAATGCGCATCCAGGTGGGGGCTTCGTTGATCGGCGCGTCCTCAAAAATCCAGACCTGCGCGCTGCCCGCGTCTGACATTGCTGAGACGATGATGGCCTGAAGGATGTCGGTGAGGGTGCTGGCTTCGTTCAGGTAGCGGCTGAGCTGGTAGAGCATGGAGGTTTCTGCCAGCGTGCTCTGGGTTTCCTGAATGAGGCGGGCATTTTCGATGGCCAGGGCCACACGATCCGCCACTGCGCGCACGATGGCCTGCTCACTCTCGCTGAAATTCTGGCCGCTGGGGGCTTCGGCCATGAGGGTACCGATGACCTCGCCGCGAATGCTGATGGGCATCGCGATCCCACCGTTCTGTGCGAGGGGTTCGTCATCTGCCATCGGTTCAACATTCATGAGGTTATACCGAAAGCCGGAAGCTGTAGCGCGGGCTTCTTCGCTGGCATCCCAGGTGGTACGCGTCAAGCGCCTGTTCAGGCCGTCAATCTGCTGAATACGCTTCTCTGACTGGTCGATCAGGCGCGCTGTATTAATGCCCACCGCGATCTGGTCAGCCAGCAGGCTGAAGGTCGGCAGGTCTTCTGGGTTGAAGGCATTTGGCACTTCGCTCTGAATATCCAACGCGCCAATGATCTGCTTGCCAATCACCAGCGGCAGGCCCATCTCTGAGCGGGTGGATGGCAGAAGCGCGTTAAAGCCGTGTGGGGTAGTTCGGTCGCTCTCTGCGTCATTGACGATTACAGGCTCACCCTTTGCCGTCACCCGGCCAATCACGGTATCTGAACCTACGCTGATGCGGTGGTTAAGCGCCAGCAGCTTCTGCCCGGTTTCGCCCAGGCTGGCAACCAGCACAGCATTGACCCCGGCATCGTCCACAAGAAAGATCTGCGCATGGTAGAAGCCCAGTTCAAGGCTGATCAGTTGAATGGTGCGGTTCAGCAGGGCATCAAGATCCTGAAGTGTAGCCGTCTCGCGCCCGATGCGCGCCGCAATTTCGATATCGCGCGTGCGCCGCTTGATTCGTGCCTCCAGGGCAGTACGGGTCAGCTCCAGTTCATCCGTAAGGCCGCTGATTGTTGCGGCGATAGCGCCGATTTCATCGCTGGCCGGCTGTGCCTGGCGGCGTGTCACAGGTTCACGGCTTGGGGACATATCACTTAATGGACGCAGGGAAGCGTTCAATCGCAGGCGTACAACACCCAGAATACCCAGGCAGGTGAGGGTCAGCAGCACCAGTGTGAGCGCCACCGCGCTGTGTGTGGGGCCAAGTGCTGCGAACGTTTCATCATTGATCACCACGTACCAGGGTGCCTGGGCCTCTTCGTATGGCAGCACCGCGACGCCGTGAACAACATCATTCCCGCTGATGGTTTCGAACGTGGGGCCGCTTACTGTGCTTACCAGTTCAACAATCCATGCACTCTCGTGGTCTGGCACAGAGTCTGCCAGAATGCTGTATTCCGAGCTTAGCACGAGGACGCGTCGCGCGTTGACCGAGAGCGGCCCTTCCATCGTCTGCTGAATCTGGTTGACCAGCGGATCGGTATTCAGGATGAGCGCAATGGCCCCACTCACGAGGTTACGCGAATCGCGCACGGGAATATATGCTTCCAGGAGTCCTGGGCCGCCATCTTCCGGGTTTGTCGCGTCTACGCGTGTTTCGCCCGTCGCCAGCGCTTCGCGCAGCAGGTCATTTCTGCTTTCTTCGCGCGGGTAGTAATTGGTGTAGAACTCAATTTCGCCTGCGCGGTTGTACACCTCACCCCAAAGCGAACCATCCAGCGTGAGGAACCGGATGGAGACATAACGATCCAGGTTGTAGGAAAGGGTGTCGTTGAACAGGCTGAGCATGGCGGCCTGTTCGCTGCGCACGTCCAGGCTGCCTGGTTGTACCACGTTTACACGATCCACAAAGCGCCGGACGGGGCCAGAGGCGGCCAGCGCGTTGATTTCCTGTAGTGCGCGCTCAAACTCTGCCCTGATCAGTTCACCGAAAATCGTCAGCGTCGTCTCGCGCTCTGAGGAAAGGCGCGCTAATCCTTCACGTTCCAGCAGGAATGCCGAAACAAGGCCGAACAGCACAAAGGCAAGCACAATCAGCGGCGCAATCCGCCGCATAAGGCGATCAGATACCGAAAGAGGCGTGGAAGTTTGAGCCATGGTTCTTGTCCACCAGAAACCCTGAATATCTATTCTGAGCTATTGCGGTCTGAACCGCTGCCGAAATCTTCATCGAGGCGGCTGGACTCTCCAGAAATGCCGCCCGTAGAACCGCCATTGCCGATCGTTGTGTGACCAGAACCGCCGTTATCTGAAGCTCCGTTTCCGCCGAAGCTCATCTCTTCTGCCGAACGCCCCGCCCCGTTGTGCATGTGCAGGCGGATGCGCACTTCGGGTGCGCGCAGTGCCCGCCCGACCTCGCGTACAGCCGTTTGCAGAATGTTGTCCACATCGGTTTGGCTGGTGAGCTGGGTAGCGATGGTGTTTACCACGCGCTCACGCTCTGCCGTGCGCTGGCTTTGCTGGAACAGGCGCGCATTGTCCAGGCTAATGGAGAGGCGGCTGACCAGTTCTTCGGCCAGTTGTACGCTCTCTCCGGAGAAATCAATATCCGGTAGTTCACATTCCATGGTTCCCAGAACCTGGCCGCGCAGTTGAATCGGAATCGTTACGGGGCGAGTGCCGGTGGGGCTGCGCTCGCCAATCTGCGTTCGCCCGGTAAACAGGGCCTGCTGGCGCATCTGCGACATGTCGGTGGTGGTGCTTGTTCCCACTTCGTAGACCAGCGCCTGCGTCTGCTGCGAAGACAGATGTTCGGCCCAGGCATTATACGTCTTGTCTCTGTTTTCTTCCTGAACTTCCTGAATACGTCGCAGGAAGTCCTGGTACAGCCGCGCATTCTGAATGCTCACGGCGATCTGATCCGCCATGATTTCCAGCACCGTGATCTGATCTTCAGTGAAGGTATTGCTTTGCTTACTCTGCACGTCCAGTGCGCCGAAGACTTCATCGCCCACGCGCAGCGGGATCGCAAGCTCTGCACGGGTATCTGGCAGAAATTCGTTGCGCCGGTGGACTTCACTCGTGGCCGTATCTACGGCTGCGATCGTGCGCCCTTCCTGTGTTACCTGCCCGATAACGCTGATGCTGCCCACTGCCAGGCGGTGCCCACGTTCCAGCAGGCGTTGGCCTGGGTCTCCGGTACTGGCCCGCAGCACCGCATACCGGCGGTCACCATCTATCAGAAAGATCTGCGCGTGATACAGGTTCGGAAATTCACGCACGATCAGGTTAACAACTTCATCCATCATGGGCTGAAGTTCCTGCTGGGCTGCCAGCGCCCGCGCTACAGATTGTGTCGCTTCGATATCGCGCCCGCGCTGGGTAATACGCTGTTCCAGTTCGGCCACCGTCTCGCGCACCAGGCTTCGCAGGTTGTCGAGTTCGTCTGCCAATCGCCCCAATAAGTCTGATGTGCGGACCATTGAGAGGCTGCCTGCGAAATCGCCACGAACCATATCGCTGACTGCGCGGCGCATACGCCGTGCCGGAAGGGCAATGAACAGGTTAATGATCCCTGTAAGACCAGCAATCATCGTAAGGACAGCGAGCGGCAGCAGCAGCACCCCTGCTCCTAGCAGGCGCAGTATCAGAGAATCCTGCGTGCTCAGCGTGGATTCCATGATGAGCACCAGGTTCGTGTCGCGAATTGGATTGATGGGGGTGAAATAGACCAGCCCGGTGCCATCCACCAGTTGAAATGCTTCTACGCCGCTTTCCTGCCGCTGGGCGCGCGGAATAGCAACGTCTTCTGCCAGCCGAGTGAATGTCCCGATCCTGTCTTCCGGGGCAAAAATCTGCCCGCCACCTGTCACCAGGTATGCAGAGAACAGCCCGGTGTTCACCACCTGCCCAACCAGGGTATCCTCAATGTACGGAAGCGTCGGGTAAAGCAGTGTTTCCGGGTTCACATCTGCTTTGACGAAGGCCAGCACCCCGCCTGTGTCGCTGCGCACAAGCTGCGCGAGTTCAATCGTGGGGGATCCCTGAAGGACGGAGATCTCCATTCGGTGCGGATCGTTTAGCAGTTCAGCAACTTCTGTTAAGCTCAGAAACGAGTCTGATGGCGGTGGGTTCAGCACGGCTTCCGGGGAAGTGCTGGCAAGGAACACGCTGGAGTCGACACTTGCCACGTGTAGCTGTGTAAACCAGGTGTTGTTGACCAGCCACGCGCGCATCGCCATATTCAGGGCTTCGACGTTGGCCGCGCTGTTATCTGTAAAAACAGCCTCAATCAGATCGCGAAAGCCCGGTGTCTCTACCAGGGTAATCAGCTGCGTTTGCGCCGTTTGGAAATTCGACTCAATTTGCGCGCGCGCCAGTTCGCTGATGTCGCGCATATAGTCGCCAATGGCGCGTTCCCCGAACTCGCGCGCGCGGTTTTCGGCAGAGAGCAGCGCGGGTAGCAGCGGCAGCATCAGCGCCACCGTCAGAACCAGGGCAATCTTTGCCCAAAGCGGAAGTCTGATACGTCTCATTGCGGTTCCGCACTCCGTTCAGCCAGCACAGTGGGTTGTAGATGAATCCGTGTGTTGATGGCACCCAGGGTATCGCGGAAAGAGTCCGCGGCCAACCGGATCACGGATTCAACATCGGTTACGCTCAGAAGCAGATTTGCCGCCTCGTTGGCTTTCCGTTCTCGTACCGCCAGCGCCTGGGTTTGTTCGATCAACCGCCGATTTTCCAGCGCCAGCGCCAGACGACTTGCGATGATCTGCGCCGTCTCAATCTGCCGGTCTGTAAGCGGTTTGTCCTTCGACACCGTAAACGACATCGCGCCCAGAATTTCACCACGCAGATTAATCGGGATATTCACAACCTTCGTATCTCCCTGGGTTTGTACCTGGGTTGCGCCGTCCACCAACACGGGGCGCAGCACCTCCGGCAGATCGTTAGCGGGGACGAACGTTCCCACCGTACTGCCAATGTCAAAGCCAAAAATATACTGGCCGCGCTGGTCAAGATACTGGTTCCACGTCCCCATGGTGGCCGGTCGGTAGTCACCCTGGCGCTGGCGCAGTTGTGCAGTAAGCACTTCCTGCTGGCGCAGGTTATTGCGCAGCGCCTGGATGATGCGCAGCATGGCAACGGTAGAGGCAAAATGCTGCGCCAGCAGGTTCAGGAAGGTAAGTTCTCCCTTAGAAAAGGTGTCTCGCCGGTTGCTTTGAACGTCCAGCACACCGATGAGCGCATCCCCGCCCTGAACAGGCAGCGCAATCCCGTGCAGGGTGGACGGCAGGAAATGCCCCACGCGCAGCAGGGCGTCGTCACGGTTGGCCACCACAACACGATAGGTTGTGGCGGCTTCGTTCACAATATTGACATCCGGCAGGCGAATGTTCTCTTCGATATCGCTCGTGGTGCGAATACCCAGAACCGTACGCACCCGGCGGCTGATAATGCCTTTCCCCCCTGTGAAGAATACCTGCGCGAAGTGATATTTCAGTTCGCCACGCAGAAACACCATGAGGGCTACCGCTGCGTCTTCTTCGGTTGCAGATTGATCCATCTGAATGGCGAACTGGCTGATTCGTTCCAGCGTTTGCGCTTCTTCCTGGACTTCATCAATGGTCTCACGGATTGGCACCTGCAGGTTAAGCACCAGCATCGTCCCAACCACCAGCGCTGCAAACGGCAGGAAAATATCAATCCCCACAGTAATGTTTATGGGCGCTGCTGCCAGGTTTTCCGCCAGGAGGATGGCCCCCATAAGCAGCAGCAGCAGGGTTGCAACGAACACCGCGAGGATTCCACGACGGTTCAGAAGCCCCGATGCGCTGAGGAGCATTATCAGCAGATAAACGAAGACCCGTTGATCGCGCAGCCCGTCGCTGGTGACAAGGGTATTGATGATGGCACCCATCAGAAAGAGGATGAGCAACCACGAGGCGACACGGAGCTGCCCAGTCTGAACCAGGGTCACAATGATGATGATGCCAACCGGTGTGAACAGCACATTTAGCGGGAGATTGGAAACCTGAAGGGTCTCCTGCACGCTGGTACCCGGCGCGGCAGGCAGCGACGAAACCACCAGCAGAAAAGTCCATACAATCAGGCTGATTGCCAGCACCCTGACCATACCCACCGCGCGGATCTGGTCCAGACGATTGTTATAGGGATAATGAACGTTAAGTACCCAACGGATCAAGCGGCCTATCATGATTCCTGCTCCTGCTGCTGCACACTGCCCACACGGATCGCCGCGTGTTCGGCAGAGAGTGTCTTGCGCAGTTCCTCCAGCGTAATTTGCAGTAATTCGTCTACACTGCCGGCGGACTGGTAACGCTCGACAACCACGTTAATGCGCTGTTCCTGAAGGGCCACATCCTGCACTTCTTCGAACAGACGCACGTTATCGAGACTGGTGGCCAGGCGCGCCGCAACTGCCTGTGCCATGTCCAGCATTTCGGCCTGGTTTGAATTGGACTTATCTGCCACGACTTCGATAGCGCCGAGTGTTTGCCCACGCAGCACAATGGGCACCGCAATAATGCGTTCCTGCTCACCCGATTCTACCACAGGAGTCTGCTCTTGGACCGCGGAAACCATGCGTGGCGTCCACGCGGCGTCATACTTTACGGTTTTGCCATCCAGCCCGATCGCGGCCACGGTTTGCCGGTCCGTCAGAAAGGCTTCCCATGCGCGTTTGCTAAGGAGCGTGTTGAGGCGTGTCACTTCCGTTGTAGATTTCTGCGCGTCTTCGGATAACCGCAGCACTTCGTTCTGTGCGTTCGCAGTGGCCTCCAGCAACCGCACGTTGCGAACTGCCGTCGCCAACTGGTTGGCCATAATCTGCAAGGCCTGAACCTCCGGTGTGCCAAACGCGTTAACCACATCGCTCTGCACATCCAGCACGCCGATAATGCGCTCGCCATCCAGCAGCGGCAGGCTTATTTCTCCCTGCGTATGGGGGAGCAGATCATTGGGGGAGTAGGTCGATTCCTGGTTCACATCCATGACCAGCGTTACTTCGCCGGTCAGCGCAGCCTGCCCGACCACGCTCTGGGAGCCGATAGCCAACCGGTGACCGCGCCGCACTAACTGCTGGCCGACCTCGCCCGTACTGGCCACCAGGTTGGCAAAGCGCCGCTCCGGATCAACCAGAAAGATCTGGACATGGTAGAAGCCGAAGCGATCCCGAATCTGGTCCACCGTCTTGCGCAGTACCTCATCCTGGTTAAGCTGGCGCGCAATCGTCTGCCCAACATCTGCCGAAAATTGCAGCAGGTTTACCGTGCGGCGCACAACCTCGTTGGAGCGTCCGGTGGTAAGGATGAAGAAACGCACGGCCAGGCTGACAACAGCAATTGCGACGATATAGAGGGGAATGCTCAGGAATTCCTCTGGCTGTTCTGCCGTAATGGCATTCACCAGCCGGAAGACGAAATAGCCCAGGATAATGACGTTCACGGTTCGGTAGATGACAGCACTGGCCAGCGCTGCGGCCAGGATAATGGCGATTATCCCCGTCAGCAGCGCCACAGTGGTTGAACTGCTAAGCAGCGTCATCATCACCAGGATGAACACAAAAACCGCAGAGGCAGCGTTTACGCGCTGCACATCCAGCAGCCCCCACACCACGGCGCTGGCCACCAGCAGCCCGATGATCTGAAACACATCTGTGGTGTAG
>CAZQIJ010000172.1:0-9012 GCA_964592955.1 uncultured Anaerolineaceae bacterium | reverse complement strand
CCTCGGAACAGGTCCTGGCAGGGGAACGGGTCGGACGCTGGCTCTCAGACTACACCGCCTGGGCAGGACGCGCAGCCAACGAGACCCCGCTCAGCTTCCACCTCAGCGCCGGGTTGTACCTGGCAGCGGTCGCGGTCGGACGCCGCCTCTGCATCCAGACCCCCTGGCGACAGCAGGTCTTCCCCAACCTCTACATCATGCTCGTGGCCGTCTCCACCTACTACCGCAAGTCGGCGGGGCTGAGCCTGGCTCAGGAGGTCGCACGCCTGGCCATCCCGCACATGCTCATGCCACAGCCTGGATCGCCGGAGAACTTCATGGGGATGCTCGGCGGCGTGCTGCCCCCCAACTTCGCCGAGCTGCCGGAGATCGACCGCCTCCGCCTTGAACACAGCAACCGCTACGCGGCACAACGCGGGCTGCTGCGTGACGAGCTTTCGGGCCTGTTCAAGTCACTCGGCAGGGATTACATGGCGGGGATGAAGGAGCTCATCATGACCCTCTACGACTGCCCACCCTACCTCGACACCAACACCAACACCAAGGGGTTGGTCGTGATCCGCGACGCCGCGCTCTCCATCCTCGGTGCTGCCACCCCCGCCGAACTGGCCACCGCGCTCTCGGCCTCCGACTGGTACAACGGCAACCTCGCCCGCTTCGCCCTCATCACCCCCGAACCCGACTACCGTGAGCGGGGGACCGCCGCCGATGCCGCTGCACCCACCACCCTCGCCTTCCGCCTCAAGCGGCTGCACGAACGCCTGCCCGCGCCACCGGTGGCCGAAGCGCTGGGGGACAAACCGGCAGCAGAAGCCTGGTCACTGTCCGCCGACATCTGGCCCCCCTGCCACGCCTACGAGCAGGCACTGCGCGCCATGACCGCCCCGTCCTCTTCCTTAGATGACCGTCTGCGCGCCATCTATGGCCGTCTGCACGTCCAGGCCATCAAGATCGCCATCCTGCTGGCGGCGCTGGACTGGGCCGACGGGAATGGTGACGAACCGCGACCGGTGGTGCGGGCGGCACACTGGTACCGGGCACAGGGCATCGCCGAGACCTGGCGCGCTTCCGCCCACCGCATCCTGGCTGACCTCGGCGAGAACGAGGAGGGGCGGCTGGAGAACCGCATCCTGGGCTTTCTCCGCGGCTGCGGCGGCAGCGCCACCGTCCGCGACATCTACCGCACGCTCCGCGCCACCCGCAAGCCGGTGATCGAGGCGCTGCGGGCGCTGGAGCACGATGGCTGTGTGGTGCGGGTCCCGCTCCCACCCAATCCCGGATCACGCTCGGAGGCCTACCGATTGCCTGACGGCTAACTGTCCCGCCTCTGTGACAGTTAACTGGCAACTGTCAACTGTCACAAGGCCGTGACAGTGCCGGGAACGAAAAGAACACCGATCTGAACCTGTTTATTGGATCTGCAGGCGTGCCCGACACGGCTGTGATGGCCGTGCCATGCCTGCATGACGGACTGTTTCGCACCCAAAACCAGTGTCACGCACCCGTGACAGTTGACAGTTGACGGCTAACTGTCAACTGTCACAACCCGGTGACACTTACAGAAAGAGGAGAGCATGACCGATCTGGCACAGTTGAAAGCGAGGATCGACCTGCGGCGGCTGGTCGAGCGGGACCTGGGAGCGGCACCCCGACGCGGGGGACGCGCCTGGTCGTGGCAGTGTCCGTTCCACGACGAACACAAAGGCTACAGCCTGGCGGTATGGGAGGATGGCTTCTGCTGCTTTGGCCGCTGCAATCTCCGGGGTGATGCCGTCGACTGGCTCATGCGTTACCGGGGGTTGTCGTTTATCGACGCCGTCGCAGCGCTGGCAGGTTCAGCACCCACTGCCGACAGCACCCGCCCGGTCAGACCACGACGGATGCACGCCGAACCCCCGCCTGCCGACTGGCAGCGGCGGGTCGAGCGGATCGTGGATCGGGCGGAGGAGACCCTGTGGTCGTCGGCGGGGGAGCATGCGCTGAGCTACCTCTTGAACCGCGGGCTGACCCCCGCCACCATCCGCCGCGCGCGCCTCGGCTATCTGCCCGGAGACTACCGCGAGCACCGCACGCTCGAAGGGCTTGAGGTGCCATGCGGCATCGCCATCCCCTGGTTCGCTGCCGACGCGCTCTGGACACTCAAGGTCCGGCGGGCGGCGGGCATGCCCAAGTACCTGCAGATCGCCGGGGGCAGCAGCGGCGGCCTCTACAACGCCGACGACCTCCCGCACCGGGACATCGCGGTCTTCACCGAAGGTGAGTTCGATGCGCTGATCGTGGCCCAGGAATGCCAGGGGGTCGCGGCGGTCACGCTCGGCAGCGCCGCCAGCACCCTGTCGCTCCGCTGGCTGGCCGAGCTCGTCCACTGTCGTCTGCTGCTGGTGGCTTACGACCGCGACGACGCCGGGACAACCGGGGCACGCCGCCTGCTCCGCCTCTCCCCGCGCTTCCGCAGGCTCACCCTGCCGCACGGCAACGACATCACCGACTTCCACACAGCGGGGGGCGAGGTCTGCACCTGGATCGAGGCGGCGGTGGCGGGAACGGCTGCAGAAAACACAGAGGGCGCGAGTCGGTGTAAGGTGGATGGAGACGGCATGGAGCGCCAGGTGGTGCAGCGATGACCGCGGAACACACACCCCCGACCGACGACGAACGCCGCTTCGTTCACCTGCTGGAGAAGATCATGCACGTCGCCAGCCTGCTGCTCGTCCATCCACCGCAACCGGATGCGGACGCGCCCGCACCACCCGAAGGGTCTGACGAGGATCAGGCATCTGCTTAACTGAATGTATCTGAGAGAAGGAGAATGTGGCATGGCAAAGAAATCAAGACGCATTGCGATGGAACCAGGGTACGCCATGTACCTGCGCACCAGTGACGAGGAGGTTCAGTCACCGGAGCGTTCGCAGAATGCCCAGCGGCGCAACATCGAGGAGCGGCTCGTCCGCCGCTACCGTCTGGGACTGATTGAGACCTACACGGACAACTACACCGGGACCTCCGCCGACCGCAGACACTACAAGCGCCTGCTGCAGGATGCGCGTGAGGGCAAGTTCTCGCACGTCTTCTCCGCCGCGCCTGACCGCTTCGGGCGCGACGACGTCGAAGCCCTGCGCGCCATCGACGAGCTCACCGCCTTCGGCATCTGCGTCCGCTTCGCTTCGCACCCCGACCTCGAACCAGCGGACCCCGACGACCGGCTCTACCTCAACATCCTCTTCGGCATGGCCAAGCGCGAGTCCGCCGTCACCTCAATGCGCGTGCGCGACGGCATGCTGAGCAAACTCCTCAAGGGGGAGTGGTCGTGGCGCGCCCCGGATGGCTACCTGAACCGCGAGATCAAACTCAACGAGTCTGATCTGACGCGCGCACAGCAGCAGGAGCACGCCCGTTACAAGCGCTGGGTCGAGCTCGACCCGGCTCAGGGGGCCGTCTGGCGCTATGCCTGGGACCTGCTGCTGCAGGACCGTCCCACCCTCGACGACATCTGTGAAGCCCTCTTCGCGCGCGGCTGCCGCCTGCGCGATGGCCGTCCCTTCATGCGCATCAACCGCGATGACCAGCGCGTCTCCAACAAGCAGGCCCTCACCCGTGCCTTCCACAACTGGTTCTATGCCGGGTGGGTGGTGGTCCAGAACGAGTGGGCCAACATCCCGCCCAAGACCGTGCGCGGACAGTGGGAACCGGTCGTCTCCACCGAGGAATTCGAGCTCGGTCTGGCCATCCTCGCCCGACGCAACCAACTGCCCACCCCCCTCAAGAAGAAGTTCTATCTGCTGCAGGGCATGGTCTTTCTCCAGAACGGGCGCGGCACCCTCCTCAAACTCACCTGCGGCACTCCCAACGCCAGCCGCACCGCCAACGGCGTGTCCTACTACTGCATCCCCAGCAGCGCCATCAACTTCGTCTGTGCCGACATCGACGCGCAGATCCCCCCTTTCCTCGAGGGCATCCAGGTCGATGCCAGGCTCCTCCCTCACATCCGCAGAACCTACCGCACCGACGTCGCCCGCTACACCTCCGAACAGGCGCGGCAGCAGTCCACCATGGAAGCAGCACTCGAGCGGATCAGGGACAAGGAGCTCAACCTGTGGCGCGCTTTCACCGAGCACGGGATGCATGGCGAGAGCTACGAAAAGCTCGCGCGTGAATACCAGGATGAGAAAACCCGAATTGAAGTTGCGTTAAAGATGATTCGGCAGCAAAATAGCGAGTATATTGCGAACCTCGATGCAGCGTTGAAGATCATCTCAGAAATCGCGGTCCGCTATGTGCAGCAGGACGCTCCCCGAAGACGGGAAATCCTGCGTCAGGTGGTCAGTCGTGTGGTGATTGATCAGCGTGGGACAGTACTCAGGTTGGAACTGCAATCGCCCTTCACCTACCTGCTGGGGCTGGCGGACCGGGTCAGGCTCGGCCTCAAACCGCAGGATGATGGCGATGGATTGGCGGGCGCGGCTGCTGGAAGCGAGGCTTCCAGCGGCCCACAGGCGAACAGTTCACTTCAGGTTGGCTTTTGTACCCCCAGCAGGACTCGAACCTGCGCCTCTGCCTCCGGAGGGCAACGCTCTATCCACTGAGCTATGGGGGCTACTCACCTCATAGTAGCACGTTGAGGGCGCTTCTACAAGAGGGATATTGGCTGCTTGGAGTCAGTAAGGTCGGCACCAGATCCACAGACCCCGTGACCGACCCGCCTGGCACGCGTGTCAGTCCCCCGCCTGCGCTTCGGGGATTTCGCCTTCTTCCACGCGAAACTGACTCATGTAAAGTTCATAATAGGCACCACGCTGCTCCAGCAGTTCCGCATGGGTACCCCGCTCCACGATCTCTCCACGCTTCAGCATCAGCACCACGTCGGCATTGCGAATGGTGCTTAACCGGTGCGCGATGACGAAACTGGTACGCCCTGCCAGCAGTTTTTCCAGCGCACTCTGGATCATGCGTTCCGTGCGCGTATCCACGCTGGAGGTCGCCTCATCCAGAATGAGGATACGTGGGTTCATCAGCGCGGCGCGGGCAATCGCCACCAGTTGGCGCTGACCCTGGCTGAGACCGCTGCCGCGCTCTCCTAATCGGGTCTGGTAACCATCCTGCAGCCGTTCGATGAAAGAGTCTGCCTGCACCAGTTTTGCAGCAGCGATGACCTCGTCATCCGTCGCGCTCAGTCGGCCATAGCGAATATTCTCCATGACCGTATCCGAGAAGAGAAACGTGTCTTGCAGCACAATGCCAACCTGGCTGCGCAGACTTTCGGTAGTGACATCGCGCACATCAATGCCATCAATGCGCACAGCACCACCCGTCACATCATAGAAGCGCGGAATGAGATTGATGATCGTCGTCTTACCTGCACCCGTAGGGCCGACGATGGCGATCGTTTGTCCTGGCGCTGCGGTAAAATCAATTCCCCGCAGCACGGGCTCATCCTTCACATATTCCGCTTGAACTGCACTGAACTCCACTTTGCCGTTGATGGTGGGCATCGGCATTGCATCCGGCTTGTTGACAATGTCGATATGCTCATCGAGCAGGTTGAAGATGCGCTCTCCACCGGCAATGGCACTCTGTACGTTGGTCCACAGCACCGCAATCTGCTGGATGGGACGATTAAAGTTCTGCACATACTGCAGAAAGGCGAAAACGGTCCCCAGCGAGATCACTGCGGTTCCCAGCAGCGGTTCATTCCGCAGCACCGATACGCCACCGACGACAACGACAACACCAAGCGCGACATAACCGAGCGCTTCCAGAACCGGGCTGAGCGCGCTGGTAAAAACGGCGGCACGAATGTTCGCATCACGGTTCGCCGCATTGGTGCGCTTGAACTGGTCTATCGTCTCGGCTTCGCGGTTAAACGCCTGCACTTCGCGCGCACCAGCGATGCTCTCCTGCAAGTCCGCATTAACGCTGCCCATTTCCTGACGGCTAAGCCGGAAAGCCCTGCGCGCCTGGTTTGAGAAGTAGTTCGTCGCCAGAATCATCACCGGGACGGTGGACAAACTGAGCAGGGCATAGGGCACATTGGTCTGAAGCATACGAATCATCACCCAGACGATGAGCATTACGCCGCTGAATACCGCCAGCAGCGCGAAGCTGAAAGCCTGGTTGATCGTGTCTGTATCATTGGTAACACGGCTCATGATGTTGCCCGCTTCGTTGCGGGAGTAATAGCCCAGTGACAGACGGTGGATCTGAGCGAACAGATCTTCACGCATCTTCAGCAGGACATTCTGGCCAGCATAGCGCATGGTGTAAAATGACAGCCCGTTAAGCACTGTCCCTGCCACAAACAGCCCAAGCAGCGTGATGGACACCTGCGCCAGGCCATCAAAACGTTCCTGCGCTGTGATTTCCACAGTGATATCACGCAGGGAGCACGCGTCAGGATTCACGAACGGCGACAGGTAGCAATCAACTGCGTCGCCGATGATTTCTGGCGCAGTAACCTGAGTCCATACGTTGCCAATCGTCAACACCAGCACCAGCAGCAGCGCGAACCAGTACCGGCTGAAATACTGTGCGAAACGCCTGAGTGTTGCACCCAGCTTGACGGGTTTGATGACATCCCGTTCCATCAGACGGCGGGCACCGTCCAGTCCTCCCATCATGGCTTAAGACTCCTCTGGGTTTGCGGCAAGGTCTGCTTGTTCGACCACCGCATCTTCAACCAACTGTGAATTGTAGATTTCCGCATAGATTGGGCTGTGTTCCATCAGGTCGGCGTGCCTGCCCGTAGCAACAACCTTACCTTTGTCCAGCACCAGGATGAGATCGGCATTGACGACCGTCGAAATACGCTGCGCAATGACAAAGCTGGTGCGCCCTTTCATCAGGTTATCCAGCGCCCTCTGGATGCGCGATTCGGTGAGCAGGTCAACGCTGCTGGTCGAGTCGTCCAGAATCAGCAGGCGCGGGTTCAGCAGCAGGGCACGCGCGATGGCCATACGCTGCTTCTGACCGCCGGAAAGCGTGGCACCACGCTCGCCAACCTGGGTATCATAGCCGTCTGGAAAGGTCATGATAAAGTCGTGGGCTTCAGCGGCTTTTGCCGCCGCCATCACGTCCTCCAGTGACGCTTCAGGGCGGCCAAAGGCGATGTTATCGCGCACCGTGCCGCTGAACAGATTCGTCTCTTGCAGCACAATTCCAATCTGGCTGCGCAGACTGTCCAGGGTCACGTCGCGCACATCGTGCCCGTCGATGAGCACCGCGCCTGCTCCATACTCATTCGCATCGGGTGTGCCCTGCTTCGGCGCGTAAACATCGTAGAAGCGCGGCAGCAGGTTGATGATCGTCGTCTTGCCGCTGCCAGTCGCCCCAAGCAGTGCGACAGTCTGGCCGGCTTGTGTCACAAAACTCACATGGCGCAGCACCGGCTCCCCAGACGAGAAATACTTGAACGACACATTGCGAAACTCCACATGACCGGTGATCTGCGGTAGTTCAACGGCACCGGGTTTATCCACCACATCGCTTTCAGCGTCCAGAATTTCGAAGATGCGATCGGCAGATGCGGCAGCCTGTGCCATCAGCGAGATGATGAAGCCCATCTGCCCCAATGGAAGGAAGACCAACGCCAGGTAGAGACTGAACTGTTGGTATTCGCCCAACAGGAGTTCAGTGGCGATAATCTGCCGTCCACCGAAGTAGATCAGCACAACCTGACCAAGCTGTGAAATGAAGAAGATGGCAGGGAAGAGCAGCGCGAAAATACGGCTGATTCTAAGGCTCTGGTCGAACAGATCGCGGTTGAGGACGTCATAGCGTTTCTGTTCGTAAGGCTCGCGCGTGAACGCCTTAACAACTTTGATGCCTGCCACATTCTCCTGCAGCACGGTGTTCAGCGCAGAAATCTTCACCTGAAGCGCGCCAAACAAGGGCTGGCTTACTGCGCCAAAGATGAAGAACATGATCATGGCAACCGGCAGCACCGGCAGGATGACCAGCGTCAGCCGCCAGTTGATGAAAACCAGGATGATTAGGGTGGCCACCAACAGCAGCACAGACTGCACTGCAAGCATCAGCCCCTGCGCGATGAAGAGACGAACCTTCTCCACGTCGTCTGTCGCACGAATCATAAGCTGCCCGGTCTGCATGCGATCGTAATAGCTGAACGACAGGCGCTGAAGCCGCGTGAAGATCTCATTGCGGAAGTCAAAGGCCAGGCCCTGCGAGACGTTTTCTGCCATGTAGACCTGCACAAATGAGAAGATGGCGCGCAAGACGGAGAACACAACGATCAGCAGTGCCGCATTGATCAGCAGCGCTTCCCCGTTGATCTGGTTGTACTGAAGCTGGTCAAGCGTAAGCCCGCTGTTGCGAATGGCAACTTCGCGTACAATGGGCGGAAGATCAAGAATGGTGTTGGCGGCTGCGCCGTTGGCAACGGCATCGATCATGTTCTTAACCAACTGTGGAACGACCAACTGCGCGAGGGTCGCAACGACCAGCGCACTGTAGGTGATGATGGCGGCTCTTCGCTGTTTTCCCAGATAGCGAACAGCCCGCCCCAGCCCTTCGAGATTTAAGGGTTGACGACGACCTCTGGATTGTGCGGCCTGCAATTCTGCCTCTCCTCGTGTGATTGGGTATCCATCGCAATAATTTTTTGCGACCAGAAACAAAAAAATTCTACTCGTCTAAATTTAAGCCGGAATTGCCAGTATTGTCAAGTGGTGATGTCGCTTTGCGCTGCACAGTGTGGAGGCGGTTCATGATCTGCATAGGCACCAGACTGCAAGCGCTGAAGGATGTGAAATGTCCATTGGCGATCGGTCTCCAGTTTCAAGCGGCTGTGGTGGAAAATGTCACTGACCATCGCACGGATGCCTGGCGGACGCTCAGTCTGCGCGGCAAACACAGTCTCTCCACGCTCCAGATGCGCCAGGCGCGCCTCTAAATCTTCGAGCCGCGAGCGCAGCAGCAGCACGATTTCTTCATCTGGGAGCAGCATGAAAAGCGACAACGCTACATCCACTGGATCAGCCGCTGGCATGGGGGCAGACC
>CAZQIJ010000171.1:0-9042 GCA_964592955.1 uncultured Anaerolineaceae bacterium | reverse complement strand
CCAGCATGACTCCAATATGAAGGAACATGTTGTTAAAATACATGTTATCCGTCAGGCTGTGAACTCCCAGATAAGTCCAGGTGCCCAGCAGACCCGCCGCCGTCAAACGCGCCAACACGTCTGGGTGGCGGCGTGCCCGAACCGTAAGCCAGAGGATTCCTGCCCACAGGGTGAGATATGCGGCAAGGCCAATGATGCCAGTCTCTGCCACAACATTCAAGTAGTAGTTGTGCGCATGGCCCAGCGCTTCTTCCCAGTAGAGCAGCCGGAACTGCGGGTAGGCGACCTCGTAGCTGCCGAAACCGACCCCCGTCCAGGGGTGCGCGCGGGCCATCTCCAGCGCAGCCTGCCAGTGCGCCAGCCGCTCCACCACCGCGTAATTCAGCGGCGTTACGTCCACGCCGCGCACATCGCCCACATCAAACAGCTCCTGCGTGGCGCTTGCGATGCGTTCCTGGATTGAACCTGGCAGAATGCCAGAAATCCACACGGTGCCGCCCATCCCGGCCAGAAACAGCAGCACGGCGGCGCTGTGCCAGCGTTTGCGCGGCATGGCCACCACCGTCAGCGCCAGCGCCAGCACCAGCGCCAGCCACGAACCGCGACTCCAGGATAGCACACATCCGGCGCTGATGAGCACAAAGGCTGCGGCGTAAAACGCGAACGGGGCAAGCGCGTTCGAGCGCTGGGCGGCGCGCCAGTCCCCCCACAGGCGGCGGCCATACCCGGCCATCACGCCGAAGGCCAGCGGTGCCAGCAGCCCCATAAACCCGCCGAACGGGTTTGGCTGCCCGAACGTCCCGAAGGCGCGAAAACGCCCCGGACTGATCAGCAGATGATCTGCGCCACTGCCGCCGAAATAGATGTAGACCCCGATGATGGCGTTGGCGGCACCGGCGGCCACCAGCGCAAAGACCAGCCAGGGCCAGTGCTGCCCCAGGTTCAGCGCCAGCACGATAAGCACCAGCATGATCACCCATTTGAGGCTTTCGGTGATCCAGGCGCTGGTCGAATAGGCGTTGATGGCCGAAAGCCCCACCGCCCCCAGAAACACCCCAAACGGGATAAACATCTGCGACGGCACCCACCGGACGACGCGCTGCCCGCGCGCCACGCGCACCACGAACCAGCTCAGCGCCAGCAGCAGCACGAAGATCTGGCCGATATCCAGCGGCAGGCGCAGCGGCGCTTCTGTTTCCAGCAGCGTGCGCAGCGGGGCCAGAATCAGCAGGGCAGCAAGCGTGGACAGCGGGGTGAGCGCGGCGAAAACCATCAGCGCGCCGCCAGCCACCAGCGCGCCCACATAAACCGGCTGCACTGCCGCCAGCATCCCGGCCAGCGCCGCCGCCACCAGCGCGGGGAGCGGGGTAGAAAGTCGTTCCGCCATCACGCGGCTTGCCACGCGCATCGCTAATCGTTCTCGTTCAGCGACGTGATCTGGAACGCCTCAAAATAGGCGATGGTGCGGCGCAGCCCCTCGGCCAAAGCAACGGTCGGCTCCCATCCCAGCACCTCACGCGCGCGGCTGATCTCCGGGCGGCGGGTTTGCGGGTCGCCGCTGATGCGCGCCTCTGGCACCATGACGATGCCGCCGGGATTATCGGTGAGCTGGTTAACCACCTGGGCAAATTCGAGGATGGTCATTTCTACCGGGTTCCCGATGTTAACGGGCAGGTGATAATCCGCCATCAGCAGCCTGCGCAGCCCGTCCACCAGATCATCCACATACTGAAACGAGCGCGTCTGCTGGCCGTCGCCATAAACGGTGAGCGGCAGGCCGCGCAGCGCCTGGTCGATGAAGTTGGGCACCACGCGGCCATCGTTGAGGCGCATGCGCGGCCCATACGTGTTGAAGATGCGCACGATATGCGTATCCACGCCGTAGGTGCGGTAATAGGCCATCGTGACCGCCTCCGCGTAGCGTTTGGCCTCGTCATAGACGGCGCGCGGGCCGGTGATATCAACGTTCCCGGCATAGCTTTCTGGCTGTGGATGCTGGAGCGGGTCGCCGTAGATTTCGGACGTGGACGCCACCAGGTAGCGCGCGCCTTTGCTCCGGGCCAGTTCCAGCGTGTGGTGGGTGCCGTAACTGCCGACCTTCAGCGTCTCGATGGGGTGCTTCAGGTAATCCGGGGGGCTGGCGGGTGAGGCGAAATGCAGCACCGCGTGGATATCGCCATCGATCTCAAAAGGGTCGCTGACGTTGTGCTCCATCAACGTAAAGCGTGGGTGCCCCTGCAAATGCGCGACGTTGCGCGGATGCCCTGTGATGAAATTATCCATCGCGATCACGCTGTGGCCCTCGGCGATGAAATGGTCGCACAGATGTGAGCCAACAAACCCGGCTCCCCCGGTAATCAGCACGCGCACGGCTGTTTCTCCCTGTGGTTGGTATGGTCTCGAACGTACACAGGCAGAGTGTACCACACCCGCGCAGCGGTTGCGTATGGCGGGACCAGCCCGGCTGTAAATCCGCCGCCGCACCCGTGTGGACCAGCACACTGACAGATCGATACTGGCCGGGGACTCGGTCTCCCGGCACAGAAGGGGCAGCGCACGGACATCCAACGGGGTGTCCGGGTTGGGTGGCGGGCGCGCAGTTGCACGCCCTTACGATGCGGGTGGGCGGGTGCGCAGCAGCGCGCCTAGCGTCCTGGTACCACCGTCGGGAAGGCTGGCGGCAGCACGGGCGCACCGGGCGCAACCGGCACCGCAGCCGGCAGTCGTGGTTCGTCATCGAGCGCGCTCAACACCAGGTGATCCACGCGCAGCCATCCCGCCGTGCTGTTGAAGATGACCTCCACGCGAATGCCTGTATAGTCAAACGGCGCGGTGAAGCCTTCAAACGCGAAACGCTGATACGTCTTATCCAGGCTGCTGCGTGGGATCACCAGCGCGTAATTCTGCCCGGTCGCCGCATTGATGAAACGCACACGCAGCTTCACCGAGGCATTCGACGGCAGATTCTTCTGGCGCAGCCACAGCGTCAGCGTATAGGCATCCCCGGCGGTGCCGCTCACCGTCAGCGCCTGTTTGAGCGTGTCTTTCGGCGATGACGGCTCGCCGCTGAACTGGAACACACACACGCCGCTGTAGGCATAACCGGCTTCGGTGGTGTTGCAGCGCTGGCGGTCATTTTCCGCCTGCTTCACCTTCCAGCCATCCGGCAGGGTAGTGCCGTCGCTGCTGCGCTCCATGCCGCCGTTGGCCAGCAGGCCTGGCTGCGTGCTGCCTGTAACGGGCGCGCTGTCCCCGCTCGTCAGCGTCGCCGTCTCCACCCAGGTCGGCGGGCGGGTGATCACTGACACCGTCCGCACCATGAAACTGTAGGACGTGCCCGGCAGCAGGTCGCTTATGGTGTACTGCGACACGGCTTTATCCAGCGTCTCGCCCACCGGTGTGTAGGGCACATCGCCGCCGCCGCGCGACAGGGGCGGGTGTGCCTCGCCCACCTGCACATACGCCGCGTCTCCCAACGCCTTCGCCCAGATCTCGTACCTGCCGCTGTCCCAGAAGTACGGTACGGTGGACCACAGCAGCGTGACGTGTGTATCGTCCGTGTTTGTCACCTGGAGATCGGTCACCGGCACGGTCTGCGTGTTCAGGCTGGACATATCCAGCACGCTCAGCTTGTTATAAACGTCCGGATCGCTGAACGTCAGCAGGTTATAGCGCAGGTTTGCGCCCACCAGCGCGCCGTTATCGCCAAACGCTGCCGGAACGTCGCCGCTCAACTGGTTATACGACACGTCGAACCATTCCAGGTTTGGCAGTTGAACCAGCGCCGCCGGGATGGTCCCGGTGATGGCGTTGACACCGGCCAGGAAATGTGTGAGGCTCGTCATACCGCCCAATTCTGGCGGCAGCGGCCCAGAAAGCGCGTTGTGCCACAACCCCAGCCAGGTGAGGTTCGTCAGGCTGCCCATAGATGCAGGCAGCGCTCCGCTGAGTTCATTGTCGTTGAGCACCAGCACATTCAGCGCTTGCAGGTCGCCTATGCTGTCCGGGATCGCGCCCGTAAGCCCGTTGTACGAGAGGTCAAGCCAGGTGAGCGCGGTCAGGTTGCCGATCTTCTGCGTCAGCACGCCGGTCAGGTTGCTGTCTGAGAGCGTTAGGCTGGTGACATGCCCATTCTCACACGCGACCCCCTGCCACGCGCACGGCGTCTCGGTCTGCATCCAGCCCTGCGCATTCGTCCAGCCCGTGCCGCCGTTGGTGTTATACAGCCCGGTGAGCGCGGTACATTCCTCAAACGGGATTTCGCTCACGTTGTCGCAGAAGACCGGCGGCGCGTCGTTGCGGATGCGCACGCGAAAACCGCTGCCCTCTTCGTTAAGCACCCGCACCGAGATGTTGCGCGCTGTGTCGGTAAACGTCTCGCCCACGCGCCACATCGCGCCTTCATCGTTGGGGTTGGCCGCATCGTATGCGTCCACCAGCCAGGCCGGGGTGCCGCGCGTGGGGTCAACGTAGTAGATGATCACGGCTTCCCCGGCCAGCAGCTCGTCATAACCGACCTTGCGCCGCGCTTCCACGGTGTAATAGTGGCCGTCCGTGCCGCTGATGGGAATCCTGGCCATCAGATAATTTTCGCCGGTCGGCGGCTGGTTCAGGCGCTCCAGCGTCAGGTTGGCGGCCTCGCCATCGTTGATCACGTAGCGGCGGCTGGGGTCAATCCACCCGGCGCGATCCATCTGATATGTGATGACACCCGCCCCCAGGCAGGCGAATGTCGGATGCACGATCACGCAGTCTGCGGTGGCATTGCTCATCACATCCCAGCGCGCAGCGTTATAGCCATCCGCCGCCGCGGAATGCGGCAGCCCGAAGCCGTGCCCCATCTCGTGCGAAATAATCCCACCGTGATTATAGCCGCCCGGCCCGATCCACGTGGTATAGAAGACCTTGTTGGCGTTATCGCGGCTGATGTAGCTTTGGCCGCCCCACGCGCAGCAGCCGATGTTGTCGTTCGTCCACAGGTTCACGCCCACGAAATTCGGGAAGTACACGCTGGCATCGGCCACCGCCAGGCAGTCTTCCCACAGCTTCCACAGGTCCCATTCGCCGTCTGGCAGGGTGTAATACGATTTCGGGTGGGGCAGGTTGAACCATCCCGCCACCTGCGAGCCGCTCACGTTGGCCTGGTTATAGCTGATCTGCTTCCAGAAGTGATTCGCGCCAGGATACGTGTCTCCCATCGCGCCATAAAACCATGACGGCTCGTAGGGCGTGAGCTGCGGCGAATCCGCGTAGCGGCACAGCACCGTTACCCAGGGCTGCGCACCATACACCCCGCGCGGCATCGCGGCGGCGCTGGCCGGCGGCGTGCTGGCAGCAGCACTTTGCACCCTGAAGCGCGTTTCGCCGTCGCGCGTCTAGCGCAGGCTGCCGCCAAGATTGGCCCACTGCCCCAGCAGCGACTGCGCCAGACCCGCATCAATGGCGAGCGGCGTGCGGCTGCCCTGGGCATCCACAAGAAAATAATGTTCAGAAAGGCTGCCGCTGGCACCGGGCACCGGATCCCCGTGAAGGCTGATGATGAACCCGGACAGCGTTTGCGCAGGCTGTGCGTGCAGCGGTACGATCCACAGCAGCACCACGAGCAGGAGAAGAAGTCTTTTCATGGTAAGGCTCCAGCGTTAAGATGATGAATGTATGAGAAGTATAGAGGAAATGCCACTTTTCCAGCATTAAGAACCGTGTGATTTTACATTTTTCGGCTTCATGCGCACGCACTGGTGCCAGGATAACGGGCTGCGTGGTTGCGTTTGTGGGTTGGTGCGTTAACTATCGGGGGACAGGGACGCGCAGCATGTCGCGCGTCCCTGCGTTTGTGGATAGGTTGTTAGTCCGCGCCGCTGGTTGAGGGCTGCGATGCGCTGTGCCCGCGCCCAAACACCCCCATGATGCGGTTGTGCAGCGGATGCAAAATGCTGTAGACCACCGGCGTCACGATCAGCGTGAGCAGCGTGCTGCTGAACAGGCCGCCGATGACCACCGTGCCCAGTTCCGCCGCGATGATGGCCCCGCGCGACAGCCCGATGGCCAGCGGCGTAAGCGCGAACACCGTCGCCAGCGCCGTCATGACGATGGGGCGCAGACGGCGGTCACCCGCCTCGGCCAGCGCCTCTTTCAGCGGCATGTGCTTCTTCACATCGTTAACGTGTACCCGGTCGATGAGCACCACCGCGTTGGTGACCACGATACCGAGCAGCATCAGCAGCCCGATGAGCGCCGAAATGCCCAGCACGCGGTCGGTGGCCGTCAGCAGCACCGCCGCACCCACCGGCGCAACCACGATGCTGAAGATGATCGCCAGCCAGTAGACCGGCGAGCCGAAGGTGAAGATCAGGATGACCACCATGATGGCAATCGCCAGACCCATCGCCACGAACAAGTCAGCGAAGCCCTGCGTCTGGATTTCGCTCTCAAACCCCTGGCTGACCGTCAGCGTATCCGGCAGATCCGGCAGCGCGCGGATCGCGGTGATGGCCTGCGTGGTCACGCCGATGGTGTTCTGCGTTTCCAGCTCGGCAGTGTAGCGCACCGCGCTTTCCTGGTCGATGCGGATATACGTCACGGGGCCGTCTTCGCTGCCCGGCGCGGTGGCCTGCGTTAACCCGCTGGTGACGTTGGTGATGCCGGGAATGCCCTGAAGCGCTGCGACGACGGCGGCGTCCATCGCTACGATGTCTTCCTGCGGGCCAGAGATCACCACCGCGAACCCGCCGAACCCCTGTTCGGAGAGCGACGCCGCCGAGACTGTGACGTTACCATCGCCGAAGATCGCTTCTGCCTCCGTGCGGATCTCTCCGGCGTAGGTATCCAGCGCGTCTTCTGGCACTTCCAGCCCGATGGTGATGGAGGCCACATTTTCCGAGACGCCGCCGCCCGTCAGCAGCGCTTCCAGGCTGAGGCCCGCGCCGCCCACTTCGGTTTGAATGGTGCCCAGTTCCTCTGCGGGCACCAGCTCGCGCACCCGCGCTTCTAGCGCCAGCGCCAGCGCGTTGGTTTCGATGATCGACGTGCCGGTGGGCATGGTCACGCTGACCCCCACCTGAGGCTCACCGAAGGCCGGGAGGAAGGCCGCGGGGCGCGTGCCGAACAGCGCGAAGCCGATCCCGGCGGTGATCAGCGAAACCACGATGATGATCAGTTTCGGCCCGTTGCCAGAAAGCGCCCAGTTCAAAATCGGCGCGTAGCCGCGTTCCAGCACGCTTTGCTGTTCCTCAACCTCGTCTTCTGGACGGATGAAGATGAACGTCAGCAGCGGCACCACCGTGATGGCGACCACAAACGAGGCGATCAGCGAATACGTCACGGCCAGGCCAAACGGCAGGAAGAACGCGCCGATCAGCCCACCCGTAAGGCCCAGCGGCAGGAACACGATCACCGTGACGAGCGTCGCCACGAAGATCGCCAGCGACACTTCACGCGTGCCGCTCACCACCGCTTCCAGACGGTTCACCTTGCCGGTTTCGTCTTTCATGTGGTGCATCTGCCGGAAGATATTTTCCAGCACCACGATCGAGTCATCCACGATGCGCCCGATGGCGACCGTAAGCCCCGACAGCGTCATGATGTTCAGCGTGAGCTGTTCCGGGAAGAGGCGGATCACGAACGAGAAGAACGGCGAATTCTCGGCCAGGGGGGCCAACAGCCCGTGCATGAACGGCGAGAACCACTGCATACCGATCATCGTCGCCATCACCGACAGCGGAATACTTACGCCGATGACCAGCGTGGCGCGCCATGCCGGGAACGGCAGACGGGCAGGCAGCGCCGCGATCAGCAGGCCGATGACGGTGGAAGACGCCAGCAGGAAGACGATGATCACTTCGTTTTCGCCCAGTTCGCCCAGCGTCACGCCCAGGTCACCGCCGTGCGCGCCAGCCGCGCCCAGCAGCACCAGCACCAGCAGCGCCGCAGAGCCAACCGCCATCACCGCGCCGGTGATCGAACGCGGGCCGCGATTCCACACGCCGCCGCTGAGGAAGACCAGGATCACGACCATCGCAAAGAGCGCACCCAGCAGCCCTTCGCGCGCCACACCCTGGATCGACTCTTCGATGAAGCTGGCCTGCTCGAACGCGATATCGACCACCAGGTCGGGGTTTTCTGCCGCGATGGCGTCGATGGCGTCTTCCACGGTGTGGTAAGCGACCACCGTATTGGCTTCGCGCGTCTTGAAGACCGTGAGCAGCAGGCTGTTTTCGCCGTTAGAGCGCGTGACTGCTGTGGTGGGGACGAACGGTTCGCCGCCGCTTTCCGCGCGTTCGCGGGTGCTTTCTGGCAGCACGGCCAGCGCTTCGTCGGTGAGCAGCCGCAGCGCATCCACGCGCAGCTCGGCGGCGATTCTCGGCTCGCGTTCCAGCATATAGGCCAGCGCTTCGGGCGAGAGGCTGCCGAAGAGGTTGGGCGCAAAGCCCGCGCCCTGGGGCGTGTCGAAGAAGCTGTTGAGGAATTCGACGGTGCCGTTGGGGTAGAAGCGCGAGAAATCGTCGGCGGTATCCAGCTCCACGCCCAGGAAATCGGCGATGAAAGCCCAGGGTTCGCCCAGCACCGGCGCGGCGGGATCCGCTGGCGGTACATCCGTCGCATACAGGTCGCGCAGGTCGGCCATGGCCGAATTCTGATCGCCGCTGATGATCGCGCGCAGCGTTTCGGCCTCGGCCTGCGCTGCGATAACGTCTTGCGGGAACACGGCCAGCGCTTCGGGAGACATCTTCAGGATGACTTCCGGCGCAAGCACGGTGAAGAACGCCGCTTCTTCCAGCGCCAGGTCACGCACTGCGGCTGGGGAGAGGCTGTCGAACAGGCGCACTTCATAGCCTGCGAAATCTGCCGGGATGGCGCTGTTGATGGTGTTCAGCACTGCCGCCGCCGAACCATCCCCCGCCGCGATCAGATCTGCGGTGGTTTGCAGCGGCATGGCGTCAAACTGCGGCTGGTCAGAGAGCGCGCCCCACACATCCGCCAGCGGCGCGGCGATTTCGTCCAGCGCCAGCACGTCGTCATTGAAGGCCGCGACCACATCTTCGG
>CAZQIJ010000170.1:0-9056 GCA_964592955.1 uncultured Anaerolineaceae bacterium | reverse complement strand
CGACCAGCGGATGGTTGGGCTTATCTTCCGGCGCGGCAATACGGCTTTGCCCGTTAAGCATTACCCATCCCATGAGGTCGTCGGCATTGGCCTGCTTGGGGGCAATCGATTGGACTGAGGCTGTGCCAGATTTCGCGCGCATTCCCAGGCGAAGCGGTTCGGGCATCTCCTGGTGGTAATACGCCACGTAATCGTAGCCCATGTCCATTGCAGCCTTCACAGCAACCTGTTGTTTGCCGCTAACGCCGCTGGCCGCGCGCAGGACCTTCGCGAAGTTGCGCACAGCAGGTAAACTATCTGAACGCAGTGTTTCCATACGGCGGTCAGAAATCAGGCGTGTAATACGCCGCGCGAGGTCATCGTTGTTAAAGGGCTCGGTACTGATCTCATCTGCCTGGCCAGGGAGGCCGAAATCGGCTTCCTCATCCACCAGAACGATCAGCAGACGCGGGTAGCGCTGGCGCAGTTCCCCCACCAGGCTAAAGACATTGCCCAGGTTGTTGTCGATCACCAGTACGTCGGTGTGCTGGCTGCGATCAGAAAGAATCGCCTGCACATCTGCGGTGGTGTTGGTCACGGAGATGTTGAACCCCTCGGTGAGGGACAAATTCTTGTAGTAACGGGTGCCGTCCTCTGGCTTAACTGCCACAAGAATGTCAATTCTGCTCGTCATCGTTTCAAACTTTCCAGATATATCCTTGATGTGAATAATGAACGCTCACAGCAGCAATACATGAATGAGCATGCTTTCAATTCTAGCAAGTTAGCGAATTTGCGCTTCTGCTGCCGCCAGGCCGAGAATCACCAACTGCTTCAATCCAAATCTGACAGGTTCCGTTTCGATATACTCGTCTGTGCGATGTGCGTTGCCGCCACGTGTGATCCCGATGGTCACGGTAGGGATGCCTGCTGCCAGCGGCACATTTCCGTCAGTACTGCCGGTTTCGAGGCTTCCGCTTAACCCCAGATGTGCGAGCGCTGCCAACGCGCCCTGTACCAAAGGATGTTCAGGTTCCAGCCTGCCTGCTGGTCGTTCGCCAACAATCTCAATCGTAAATGTCAGTTCGGGGGTCGTCAATGCTGCCACCCGCGCCCGCACCGTTTGTTCCAGAAGATCCAGCGACGCTTTGTCTTCAGAGCGCAGGTCTAGCCACAGGGATGCACTCGACGCGATCGAGTTGATGGACTGCCCGCCGTCGATCAGCCCGATATTGTACGTGGTGCGCGGGCTTTGCGGCACATTCAGGCTCGTTATGGCCGCGCCCAACTGGACGATTCCATGTACGGCGCTGGCTTTGCCAAAGTGCAGCCAACTGTGACCGCCGTCAGTTTTTGCAGTGATGTGCAGCCGCTTCACCGCAATTCCCGCATGATAGATATGCCCGTAAGCCAGCCCTTCGATGTTGATTACAGCGCCCACGCGCGGCTGCAGGCGCTTAAACGCGGCCTTCACACCGCCCAAATCCCCCAGCCCCTCTTCGCGCGTTGTGGCCACACACCAGATATCGACAGCGGGGGTAACTTCCGCACAGCGCAGCAGATGCGCGAACCCCAGCAGTCCTCCTACCCCCATGCTGTTATCGCCCAGCCCAGGGCCATAAATGACTCCGCCATTCTCCTGCCGGGTTTCCAGTGCTGTCTCCCTGGGAAAAACAGTATCGGTGTGTGCCATTAGCATCAGGGCGGGTTGGTCATGCCGTTCCCCGGCAAGCCGCCCATAAACATTATACAGGCTATCCATTTCCACATCCTGAAGCCCAAGGGCCAGGAACTGCTCCTGTACATAAGTGGCGCGCTGCAATTCATCGAACGTGGGCGCGGGGATCTGCTGAATGGCCATAGCCTGCTCGACCACCCAGTTGGCCGCATCGGGGAGGGGCTGCCAGTTAACATTTCTGGCAACGTTTTCGATATGATTTTTCATACTCGACCAGTTCCTTCCTGTGTTATAATCGCCACACTGACTGCATCCACAAACGTATCTACAGTCAGAGGTTCAGAATACGGTGGGGGCCGACAATGGAAATGTCCCTGCGTACAGGGCGAGCATCGTCCCTGGTATCTGAACATCGCTGAGATACGTACTCGCAATACACAGGCGTTTCGCAAAGAAGTAATCAGCACACCAAGTCGTATCCAGCAAGGCTAACGACTGGGATTTCTATCCTTGGCTGCCGATTATGACTCATCCTTGGATGAGATGCACGATGAGGGGGAAAGTTATGGATCTAGCCACCATTCTACTGATTGGACGCACGAGCACGAAGGAGGATACGCTGATCTCAGCACTCCAGAAAAAGTATCAGGTGGTGACCACGTCCAGCGGTAAATTGGGGCTGATGATGTCTGCAGAACATGCGCCGCAGGTAATTATTCTGGATGCCGCGTCGATGCGAACCCCAGGTGAGCGCATTTGCCGTCAGATCCGCACATCCTTTCCTCAGATCCCAATCATACACATCTACCCTCCCGGTCACCAGGAAAACGACAGCCCAGCGGATGCTGTGCTTGCTGCGCCCTACTCCACGCGCAAGCTGCTCACGATTATCGAACGGCTCCTCAAATCCAAAGGGGATAAGATTATTGAGTGTGGTCCGTTCTCGGTGAACATTTCGCGCCGTATTCTGGTGGCGTATGGTCAGGAAACGCAGCTTACCCCCAAACTGGCCCAGCTTCTGGAAGTGTTCCTGCGTAACCCGAACACAGTGCTGGATCGCAAGACGCTAATGGAAACCATCTGGGAAACGGACTACCTGGGCGATACCCGCACGCTGGATGTCCACATCCGCTGGATTCGCAAAGCGCTGGAAGTGGACGGGTCGCAGCGACGTTTTCTGCATACCGTGCGCGGCATCGGGTATCGGCTGGATATTCCTGAACCAGACAGCATCGCCAAAACAAAAAACCGATCATAGACCGGCTGTAGAAGCTGTTAGTATAGACTGGGCAGCAGAGGCCACGCCCCTGCTGCACACTATTGATTCTGGTGTGCCATCTGCACCTGATGCAGGCGTTTCATCAACCGGCTCTTGCGACGGGCCGCATTGCGTGGATGCAGCACACCACGGCTGGCCGCCTTGTCCAGGTCACGGATGGCCTGGCGCATCAGTTCGGCTGCGTTATCTTCATTGGATTCGATGCTGGTACGCGCTTTCTTAACCAGGGTACGCGTGCGGTTGCGGTAGGTGCGGTTGTAAATGCGCCGCTTTTCGGATTGACGGATGCGCTTGATTGCTGACTTATGATTCGCCATGAAACTCTGGTTCCTGTTCAGTTTTCTGTACAACGTAGGGCGCAATGTTAGCAGTACGCGCCTTATTTGTCTATCCCATGTGTGCGGATCGGGATCAGCCTGCCATGCCAAGCACCAGCATTCCCAGCGCGGCCAGGTTAAGCACGACCAGCAGCACGAGGCCAATGATGACGAGCGGCGGGTATGTCTCGCGCAGGCCGGGCAGATGCGTTGCCTTTATCGCCTTCGGAATCATGTTGAAGTACTCGCCGGGATCAAGTTCATCTTCCGGCGCGACATCGTCGCCAGCATAGTACCGGCTTTCGCCCCCTGAGGGGCTGCGTGTGGGCGTGCTGCGCGGCGACGCAGGCGAAATCGGCGAAGGCCGCGAGGGCAGCACTGGCGCTGCCGAACGTGCCGGTGCAGAAGCAGCTTCTTCGTCGAGGTCGAAATCCAACGCACCAGCGCTGAATGGGCCTGATGCCAAATCATCACCACCAAACGGATTTCCGAAGATGTCTTCGTCTGTATCATCCGCCGCATCTGGCGCAAATGCAGCTCTCACCGATGCCGCTGTGGTGGGTGTGCCAGTTTCGGCAACCTGCGACGAAAAATCGGTGCCGAACGGATCGGAAAAAGCATCTTCATCAAACAGGTCGATATCGGTGGAGAATGGCTTGGATGTGGCGGCACCACTGCTGCCCCCCTCGTTGGCGAGCGGCAGGTTGGTCACCCAGTCATCATATTCGGATGTGGAGGGTTCCTGACCGGCAAATGCACTGCTGGCGCTGCTGGTCGGTAGTGCGCTGGATGCGGCTGCCTTCTTGGCTTTTCCGTCCAATGCGGCCAGCCCTTTCTGGGCTGCTTCGCTGTTCGGGTTAATGAACAACACATTTTCCAGGCAGGTGCGCTGGTCTTCTTCAGTTTCAACGACGGCGCTCAGCCACAGCCAGGCCTGTTCGTTGAACTGATCCATTTCGGTTGCTTTTTCCCATAACGTCCGCGCCTCGTCCTTCTTGCCAGCTCTATAGGCGCGGATTCCCTCTTTCACCATCGCATCAACGTTCGCGGTCACTGTCAGACTCCTGCAAAACGCGGACTTTCGCTTGTTTTGTCTAAGAATAACACAAACCTGCCTAAAGTGTACTGCGGGACGGCAGCAGGTTTTTGATGCGGGTCTTGCGTACCCATCCTCTGCCCACCAGCAGCCCTTGTGCGTTTTCCATCAGAACCCCCCCCTGAAACGGGGTGAAATTGGGGATGTCTTCGCCGCGCAGCCATGCTGCCGAGTCCTCGAGGCGGCAGCGGCGCTCTGCAAACTCGCCATCAAACCGGGTCAGCAGATCGTGTGCCGGTAGCCACGCGCCTTCGGTGAGGTCAGTCTGTTCTGCGATGGCAAAACCGACCTGTGCCCGCAAATCCGGGAAGACCTCCAGATAGCGTGGCGGGATGGCAATGATGCGCCCCTTAAGCGTGAAGAAGTGATAATCGCCAAAATGGCGTGTCAGGTCAAACCCGTAGGTCTGGAGCATTTCCTCCAGCATGCGGTATTCGCTGCGCGACAGCGGCGGCAGCGTGACGAAATCGCGGCGGCCCTGGGGCTTCGTGGCCGTAAGCGCCGCGGTTTTCACCAGCGCTGCCGCGAAGAAGCCGCCCGTCCCATAGAGATGCGGCCACAAGCGCACGGCGGCCTGCACCTCTGGCAGGAAGCTGTGCTGCCCGTCAGCGGGAAGACCGCGCGCGTTCTCATACCCGGAGACCGTTCTTACCTCGACCCGACCCCGGTAGCTGCGCAGAACCGTATCGATAACCCCTTCGTTTTCGTCTGGCGAAAGGGTACAGGTTGCATAAACGATTTCCCCGCCCACCCGCGCCGCCTGAAGGGCGCTTTCCAGCATGCGCACCTGCCGCTTAACCAGGTCGCGCTGCTCGCGTTCAGATAACGCGCGCCGGGCATCACGCCCCGCCTCGCGCAGGTTATCCATGCTGCACGGCGCATCCAGGAGCACTTTGTCGAATGTTTCGGGATACATCTGCCCGAAACGTTCGCCATAAGTGGTTGTGACCGCGGCGCAGGTCGCGCCCCAACTGCGCAGGTTACCGGCCAGCGCTGGAACGCGAGCCTTGCTGCTGTCATTGGCGACCAGCACACCGCGATCATGCATCCTGGCGGCAAGGTGTGTTGTTTTGCCGCCAGGCGCAGCCGCCATATCGAGCACCAGCGGGGCATCGTCATCGTCTGGCTGGCCCCAGGTGAACAATTCGGCAGGAAGCATTGATGCAGCATCCTGGATATAATAATAGCCCATCTTGTATTCGGCGGTGTGGCTTACAGGCTGCTCGCTCTCGACCGTCCAGCCCGCCTCACAGAATGGCACATGTGCCACGTGCCAGCCATAATGTTTGGCCCAAAGGCGCGCAGGTGCGTCCGCCGAAATCTTCAGGGTGTTCACCCGTATGGCCGGTGGCGGCAGTGTTTCCAGCGCCGCCTGCAACCGCACGAACGCGGTTTCATCCAGCAGATGCCGAAAACGCTCAGCCATCGTGACCGTCCATCGTGGTCGTGCTGCTCGTGTCGCTCAGAAATGCCAGTACAGACATCGCGTAAATCGCGGCAGTCTCGGCACGCAGGATGCGCTTTCCCAGTGTGATGATCTGCGCTCCGTGCGCCTCTGCCAGGCGGATTTCTGCGGCGTCGTAGCCGCCTTCAGGGCCTATAAACACAGCGACCGCGCCGCTGGATACCGAACCCACGTCCAGTGCGCCATCCTGTGCTTCTTCCCACGCCATCAACCGCATGCCGACCGTGTGCCCCAGCGCAGCGGACAGGTGCATGGCCTCGTGAATGTGGGGAATAGTGCCCCGGCCAGACTGCTCTGCGGCTTCACGGACAATCTGCCCCCAGCGCACTCGCTTCTGCGCGCTCACGTCATTTACCACGCAGCGCTGAGAGATCACAGGCACAAAGCCCGCCGCGCCGATTTCTGTCGCCTTTTGCAGCACCCACTCGAAATTGTCCTTTTTGAGCAGGCTCTGATAGAGCGTAATGCGGCACGAAAGCGCGCGCGCGTTCTGTTGCCTGCCAGTGACCCGCGCAATTACCTGGCGTGCCTGCACTTCGACGAGTTCTGACGGATATTCCCAACCGGAATTATCCAGGAGCATGATGGGCATCCCGGAGCGCATGCGCAGCACAGTGTGAATCTGGCGTGCGGTTTCGCCGGAAAGCGTCACGTCACCCTCAAGCACGATCCCCGGCTCAACAAAAAAGCGGTGCAAGGTTCATCCCTTATCGATACAGAATACGAGTTCGTTGGAAAATTCGATCTCCGTGACTTTCCAGTTCGCCCCAAACGTGACCCGCTCAAACAGCGCGCGGTGCCGCTCGCGCAGATCCCGCTGGCCAGTCAGGTTGCGGGTGGGCAGCGATACAGCAATCCAACGGGTTTGCAACGCGTCCAGGAGTGGGCGGGTGCTGCCACGATGCCGATCTTCAAAACGGTGAATTTCTTTGAGCAGCAGCGCGACATCGCCAGCTTCACGCGGCAGATCGACCAGAATATCCTGCTGGATGCATAACCCGTTGAGGCCGGGCTGAAGCGTGATGTAGGCATTGAGGAAGTCCACACGCTGCCGCTGGATATCATAGGCAACCAGGGTAAGCGCATCGAGGTGCATCCACGGAAAGAACAGCGGATTCAGCCCACAGGCGACATCAAGCAGCGTTCCAGGCACGCCGGTAATGGCGAACAAACGCGAGAAGAAGTCGCTAGCGATTTCCAGGCGTTCGCGTGTGGAATCGTGGGCGCTGAGGATTTCGGCGCAGAGCGGGCGTGGATCGCTTCCGGAAGCGAACACGGCAGACAACTGCTGTTGTACCGCTACATAGTCCGGGTCACCCAGGTACATCGCAATAACCCGGTGCAGTTTGGCGCGAGCCGCCTTCAGACCATCCTTCGGCCTCCGGTGATTCTGGAGTTCGCGCGTCACGATGTCGCGGAGTGTGGAGTCGGGGAGGTTCAGATGTCGATACTTGGGCGATGTGCGAATGCTGTCGATGATCTCCTGAATCGCGTCCATCGGTCACCTGCTCACCAGAAACGCCAGCTCAGTATCAAATTCAAACCGCTGCACCGTCCAGTTTCTGCCGGTAGTCAGTTCCTCCATGCGGCGCGTATAGGTGTCTGCCATACCTTTCTGCTTTCCGCCCAGGCTGCGCACCGGAAACGAGATGAGCAGGTGCGGTGCCTGAATCGCATCGAGGAGGCGCTCACTGAGCGTCTTGTCTGCCTGTTCCAGGCAGGGTAGGGTTTTGAGGATCAGGGCGATCTGCGCAGGCTGTGATGGTATGGCCGTCCCGATATCTGCCAGATGTGCCTGGCCCTGTACGCCAGCCAGCGCGAACCACGCGTTCAGAAAGGCGATCATGTCGCTGAAGATGTCGTAGGCATGGTAGGTGCAGCCAGCGGCCAGCGGCAACCAGGGAAGCGCCAGCGGGTTCAGGCCACAGGCGATGTCGAGCACACTGGTGACTGGCCCCAGGCTGGCAAGCGTCGTTGTGAAGAACGTGTCCAGAATGCTCAGCCGCTCTGCTGTTGAGCTGTGCAGGCGCATCACCTGGCGGCACACAGCGCGACGGTCATCGGCGGTTTCCAGCAGTGTGAGCTGTTTGCCGTAGTCGATCTCGCTGGCGAGATAGGCGCTGGCTGTCTGGTGGAGCTTGTTTTTTGTCGCCTTAACCGCCGCGTCGAAATTCGGCTGGTGCTTCAGTTCCCATGCGCCGATGCGCGCCACAACATCCGGCGCGATGCGACGGTATTTGCGGCTCTCCAGGACGTGTTTCACGAGCGTGTCCAGCATGGCTCACGCATCCTCCGCTGCTGCTGCCAGCCGCTCCATCAACTGTGTCATAAAGCACAGGTTGTGCAGTGTGGCCAGGCGCAGCGCCAGCGTCTCTTTCACGCTGAACAGGTGGTTCAGATACCCCCGTGAGTAGCGTTCATCCACCCAGCAGCGCACCTGTTGGCAAATCGGCTCGTCAGACTTGATGTGCTTTTTATCCTGAACATACACATAGGAGAACCAGTCTCCGTGCAGATCAGCGCTGTTGAAGCAGTAAAGCCGTCCGTGACGGGCATCGCGGGTGGGCATGGCGCTGTCAAACAGGTCATAACCCAGGCCATGCACAGTCTTTACGTGGCGGGGGTGTCCTAATCCCAGCGCGTGGAGCGGATACTGCGTGGGGACGAACTCGCGCAGGTCTGCAAACATATCCACCATCAGCGTGCCGGTGCTGTCTACCGGGTAACCGCCGTAGCCAAAGCCGTCGAAGCCGATTTCAAGCAGGGCTTCGGCACAGCGGCGGCGCAGCGCGCTGTCGCGCCCACCCTGAATCACACCATACAGCTTCGGGCGCTGCTCTGGCGCAACCTTCTTTTGGGCCATCAGCGTTTCGTATTCCTGTTTGCAGCGCCTGGCCCACAGAATCGTGCGCTGCACTGACTCCTGCTGAACAGTGATGTCGGCATCAGGATGGGTGCAGTCATCCAGGCAGAACAGGATATCTGACCCATAGCTGACCTGAAGCTGAATGCTCTTTTCCGGCGTCAGGGTGAATTTGCGCCCTTCGATCTGAAAATTCGCGCCCTTGTTGGTCAGGCTGCCGTTTTTTGCGTTCTGATGAATCAGCGAGTAGATCTGAAAGCCGCCAGAGTCGGTGACGATAGGGCGTGTCCAACCTGACATCCGGTTCAGCCCCCCCAGCGCCTTAATGGTGCTGGAACCCGGACTCTGCATCATATGATAGGCGTTCATCACCAACCCC
>CAZQIJ010000169.1:2557-9091 GCA_964592955.1 uncultured Anaerolineaceae bacterium | reverse complement strand
CACGCCCCGGCGCTGCGTGGTGCAGCGCCAGAGCCTTGCCCAACCCATCCGATGCCCCGGTGATGATGCTGACGTGGTTCATCGGATCATCCTCTACTGCCCAGCTTCAGCCGGAACACGAACCGGAACGCGTGGCTCAACAGGATGACTCTGGGCGCGGAAGAGGGTCGCCTCGCCATTCTTGGCGTAATACTCGATGCTGAACTTGCCCGGATGCGAGCGCCGCTTTGAAAGCTCCATTGCAAAGGACTCCGCATAGCCGCGCGCGTTTTCGACCGTATCGAACTGGTAGATGCCCCCAAACTCGTTGGTTTTGTCGTTCAACAGCCACATCTTGCCGCGAAAGCCTGGCATTCCCACGAAGAACAACTTGGTTGCCAGCGACATGATCATGGTCTGGCGTGGTGAGGTGACGGCGTAGAACCACACCCGGAACACACCGCCGGTTGCCTGTGGCGGGTCGTTTTTCATCACGATCTCGCGGAATATGCGGTAGCTGTGCCCGTCTTCAAGGGTGATAGTTGTGCCCACGCGCTCACTCGGATAACGGGTCGCGCCGCCGACCATGCGACTGATGCTACGCGGAACAACGTTCAGAGGTTTTGTTGATGTCATGATTAGCGTCCTTTCAGAACACCGTATAGAAAAATCGATTTGACGGTCCGAAAAATCTCGTCCGGGGATAGGCCAAGCGCGATCAAACGCTGACTTTCCACCACGTTGACGACCGTTTCCATGAAGTAGGTTTGTACAACGGCACGATTCAGGTTGGGGCGCAGACGTCCCTGGCTTTCCGCAAGTGCGAAGAGCCGCTCAAAGATGACATTCAGCGCGGCGAGGCGTGTATCCCGGAACTGCTGGAACACCGCCGGGTATGCCCGGTTAAGTTCGTCTAATCTGGCGGGAAAGTCGCAGGGTGGCAGCTTACCCAGCGCCGCACCGATGATGTCCACGATAGCTTCGATATCCTGGTTTTGCTCGCTTTCGACCGCGTCGCGCGCCTGCTCAAAACCGGCAGCGATGTGCGAAAATACCGCGCTGACCAGGTCTTGCTTGTTGGCATAGTGGCGGTAGACCGTAACGCGGGTGATACCGGCGGCGTGCGCGGCATCATCCATTGTGACCTTCTTGATGCCCTGCGTCAGAAAAAGATCCAGTGCCGTTTCGAGGATGTGCTGTGCAGTTGGTTCGTTCGGGTTCGTTTGCTCATTCATGATACAATCATGACAGGATTTGTATCATGTGTATAGTGCTGAATGTCATGATCCCGGCATGACTCTTGCATCTGGCATGCCACAGCGATGGCCGATGCCACCGAATGGCGTAGGCTCTGGTGGCATCGCGCTGCTGCCCGTGTTCGTTATGCGCGCTGCCATGTCCAAGCGGGACCGGCATCATCGGAAACGAGATATCGACACCGAACCCATACGTGCGCGCCAACCCGGTGTCGAAACTGGCAGTCGGATCAGTGACGGTGTAAGGCTTTTGCAAACAAAAGACTCACTTGTGACGGAGATGCTTGCCTCGCCCGCTGGCAAAAAACAGCACACGGAGCGCCATTTTATTGGAACAGCCTAAGGAAAACAATTGATCCGGAGAACCCGCCGGATTTTCGATTCCGCGAGTCCCGTGCTAACATCAGCGCCAGCACACAAGAGGAGTTGCATGTGATCAGGATTCTTTCGGTTCAGGAAACGCGGGACGCTGAAGCGGCGGCAGATGCTGCGGGCTTAGGTTATGAACAGATGATGGAAAACGCTGGGCGCGCAGTCGCCGCGCGTGGGCTGCTGCTCGTTGCCGACCGGCCAGAAGCCAAGATCACCGTGCTGGTGGGAACGGGAAATAACGGCGGGGATGGCCTTGTTGCAGGGCGCATAATGGCAGAGCAGCGTGCCGATATCCTGGTGCGCTTCTACCTGATAAGCCGCCGCGAAGACGCCAACTTTCAGAAGGTGCAGGAACGCGGCCTGCTCACCGCCGTAATGGAAGACGATGGCGACCGTCGTGTGCTTCGCCATATGGTGGCCAGCGCAGATCTCATCATCGACGCGCTGTATGGTATTGGGGTGAGGCTGCCTTTGGGGGGAGATGGTCAGACACTGCTGCGCGGGGTAGGCCAGGCACTAAGGGAACGGGCAGCGGCACGTCGTGACCGCCAGAACATTGATCCGACCGCGCCAGAACAGGTGGAAAAGCCACCACGCCAGTATGTGCTGGCGGTGGATTGCCCCAGCGGACTGGATTGTGACAGTGGTGAACTGGATAAGAACACGCTGACTGCCGATGAAACGGTGACTTTCATCGCTGCAAAACCCGGCCTGGTGACGTTCCCCGGCGCGGGTGCCGTAGGCAGGCTGCTGGTGGCAAAGCTGGATCTGCCTGAAAAGAACGCGGCGCTGGACGGTGCCACCCTGCACCTTCTTGATCATGACACGGTCCGCGATCTGCTTCCTGAGCGGCCTGCCGATGGCCATAAAGGGACGTTCGGTAAGGTGATGATTGCCGCTGGATCTGTCAACTACACTGGCGCGGCGGCGCTGACGGGGATTGCGGCGTACCGCAGCGGTGCCGGGTTGGTGACCGTGGCGTCTGCCGCGCCGGTTGCAGCAGTCCTGGGCACACATCTGCTGGAAGTGACATGGCTGCTGCTGCCGCACGATATGGGTGTGATTTCCGATAAAGCCGCGCCGATACTGCTCAACGAACTGCGGTCTTACCAGTCGCTGCTGGTGGGGCCTGGTTTAGGGCGCGAAACAACAACCCGCGATTTTGTGCGCGGCCTGCTGGATGCCGTTCCCGCCCAGCCCCGGCGCGACATCGGGTTCGGCAGTGCAGACGTTACCGCCGCAGCGGACCATCCCCCACAAGGAGCGCTGCCCCCGCTGGTTATCGATGCCGATGGCCTGAACCTGCTCAGCGAGCTTGAGAACTGGCACACGCTGCTGCCACCCAACACCGTACTCACGCCACATCCTGGCGAAATGCAGCGGTTGGCAGCGCTCAGCGACACTGCTGCTGTGCAGTCGAATCGCCTGAGCCTCACGCGGGAAAAGGCGGCGCAGTGGAATGCAGTGGTGGTGCTGAAAGGGGCACACACGCTGGTTGCTTCGCCAGGTGGAGAAATTGCAGTTTCACCGTTCAAAACGGATGCACTGGCGACAGCCGGCACAGGCGACGTGCTGGCCGGGCTTATCGCCGGGCTGATGGCACAGGGACTCGTCCCATTCCATGCGGCACAGGTCGGTGTATATGTGCACGGGCTGGCAGGCGTGATGGCGGCGCGACGGCGCGGCAGCGGGCGTGGAGTCACCGCGGCGGACGTGGCCGATAGCCTTGCCGAAGCGCTGGCTGTTATTGAGGGGGAGTGACCCCCTGATTCAGCTCTGCCAGCCGGCGGCGCGCCGCGGCCTTGCCTTCTGCGATGCTTTCACTGATGGGATCAGCGGGCATCAGCGCATCCAGCGTTTCGCGTACCTGCACGCGCGGATCGGTACCAGCGATGCGCGGTCCGCGCAGCAGCGTCACCACGCCACCGATCACCAGACCGAAGAAGAAGCCCCAGAAGGTCGCACCATTGTCCAGTGTGCGTTCTCTACTTTCCATTGAGCCTGTCCTTCACACTATCCTCAGCCAGCAGTTCCGCCGGGCCAGAGGACGGGCGAACGGCGCGGCGTATGCCACCGACCTCACGCAGGAACACCGCAAGCCCGGCGATGAATCCGCCTGCTTTGATGACCGGCGTCGCCACGTTATCTCCCACAAAGCGAATCGTACCGCGTGCTGTGTTCAGGGTGGCCTGAATATTCTCCAGCACCGGCTTAATCTCGTTCTGCAGCAGGTTGATTAATCCCGCCACCTGCAGGACGAGCACCGCCAGCGCCACCGCGATGATGATGCTTTGAAAGGCAAGTATGATGATGAAGACATCGCGCAGGATTTGAATAAACGCGGCGGTACCCTCGATCCCTGCGCCATCACGCGAGCCAAAAAAACCCACAATGAAGGTAATGATCAGTGGCAGCAGCAGCGCTACCCCGCTCGCAACGGCGATCCGCTGTGCCGTCCAGAAAGACTTCTTTTCTGTTTCCTGCTCTTGAACCGGGGGCTGAGACATACACCCTATCCTTGTGTTGCGAAGGCGCGCAAATTTATTCGACGCACGTTAGCGCGGGCTGCGCCGCCGTGACCGGCCAGATGACAGGATCTGAGCCAGCATCAGCGCCAGCACTGCACCCGCAGCGGCAGTCACCACTCGCAGGGATCCGATATTAAAGAGATCAATTTCAAACAGCAGCCCGGTGATGTGCCCTAACGCAAACCCCAGCCAGCCCACCAGCAGGAACAGCGCCAGCCGACGCGCATCCCCGCCGAAAATCAGATGGAATGTGGCACCGAACAGGGTGGCAAGGATGAAACTAAAGACAAATCCTGGGCTAAGCATGTTCTGACGATCAATCTGATGATACAATGCAGAACTGAGTGTAACATAAATTGGGGATTTGAACACGGCTTTACGATGCGCGCGTAAACCAACTGGCAGCCCGGCAAACGATCGCGCGCCTTTAAGAGGGCAAGAGGGGCGTTGTGTGAGCAATATCATTGATCACCGGATTCTAATTCCAGCATCACCCGAACGGGTGTGGAGCGTAATGGCCAACCTGGGACGCAGCCCGGAATGGCAGCAGAACTGCCGGAGTGTGTCCTTCTTGACGACGATGCATCAGGGGCACGGCACACGCTGGCGTGTGACGGATGCCGGTGGGCAGGATCGTGTCTACCAGATTACCGCCTGGTATGACCGGCTGGGTTACGAATACCTGATCGTGGATGGTGCCGGTTTCAAACAGAACCGGGGGCAGATCCGGCTTCAGGAGATCGTCGAGGGCACGGTCGTCCAGTGGACGTTCAGCTATGAACTGGGCGGGTTCATGGGAGGGGTGCGCAATGTGCTGGGCATACGCCGCCAGATCGACAGCGCTATTCAGGAAAGCCTGCGCAGCCTTTACCGGTTGATCACCAAAGGCGGCGAAGCGGTCATCGAGAGCAAAGCGCAAATGCGTGATGCCCCGGATGCCGTCTCTCGTGCGCAGTACCGGCCCCGCCACAAATCTGCCTTCGACCAGAAGCAGGCTCCCCCGCTCACGCTTACAGAGCCGCCGTTAGCCGAAGGGGATACCCGGCCCCACAGTGTCGTGACCGAAATCGGCGCTCCTGATCCGGGTATCACAGCGCCTGCAGATGACGCGCTCTTTCGCCCGCCAACGCCAACCACCGCACCCGCTGCGACCTCCGAAGTTATGCCGCCGGTACTGCCAACCCCTGCGCCAGGCCTCGCGCCTGAACCGTTCCGGCTGCCCAGCTTCGATCAGGAAAACGTTGTCGAGACTGAAAAGCTTCCTACCGTCATCACCGATGACCTTGACAACACAGCTACCCCGGTGAAGACCGATGCCCGTGATACCTCGCATCTCAGTGTGTTTGAGCTTTTTGGCCTGCCCAAACCCAGCGAGACACAGGAACTGCAGAAAGTGATTAGTCCTGCCAGCAGTGCCGCCGCGACAGAGGTCAGAGCGCCCGTCTCCACACCGGAATTGCCTTCCCGCTTCGGTCTCCGTTATAAACAGCGGCGCGGGGCCGTCAGGCTTCGGCGTCCGTGATGGGTGGGGTGAGGCGCTGAACTGAGATGCAGACCACGACACGGGATCTTCTGTATGACTGGTATAACCGGCTGGATCGCCGCCTGTATGCGCTGCTGATCGGCGTTTCTATTGGTGTGATGGGCGGTATCATCGGCCTGAGTATTGCCTTGTTCGGTCCGCTGCTGACGATGAGCGCGGTACTGGGGCTGCTGGCCGGTATATATGTGCTGACCAGCGTGCAGGCTGCGCTGGTGGGTATTATTGCAGTCATGATGTTTCTGCCGTTTGGGACCATGCCTTTCAGCATTGGGTTTACCCCCACCCTGCTGGATGTGGCGATTGGCGCGTTTATCCTGGTGTATCTGCTTCAGTGGATGACCGGACGGCGGCGTATTCTGCGGCTCACGCCCGTGCATGGGCTTATCGCCGTCTACGTGTTGTGGATTCTGCTGGCCTTCGCGCTGGGGCTGAGTTACGCCATGCCCACCAGCCTGATTCTGCGCCAGTTCGCCGAAACCCTGCTGGCCTTTGCGCTGGTATTTGTCGTGGTAGACCTGCTGCATGAACCGGCCCTGCTGCGCCGCTTTGTGCTGGTTCTGATTCTCGCCGTCGGTGCCCAGGCGCTGCTGGCTGTTCTGTTGTGGCTGCTGCCAGACGCCACAACAGAACGGCTGCTGCGTGCGCTTTCGCGGCTTGGCTATCCTGCTGCCAACATTATCCGTTACATCGAATCCAACCCTGCCCTGCCGGAACGTGCCATTGGCACCTGGGTTGATCCCAATACGCTGGGCGGAATGCTGGCGATTTCCGGGGCAATGATTGCCCCGCAGGTATTTGCAGCGCGCCCTGTGCTGCGCTGGCGCTGGCTTACCCTGGCTGTGCTGGCTGTCGTAAC
>CAZQIJ010000169.1:884-2547 GCA_964592955.1 uncultured Anaerolineaceae bacterium | reverse complement strand
ACGCTGGCGCTGCTGCTCAGTTTCTCGCGCACGTCATTGGTGGCGCTTGCGGCTGGCCTGGGGACGACTGCGGTAATACGCTACCGGCGTTTCATCCCGCTGCTGCTGCTCGCGGCGGCACTGCTGCTGCTGCTGCCGCAAACGCAGGGTTATATCGAGCGCTTTATCTCTGCCTTTACTGGCGGGGATCTTGCGACGCAGATGCGAATCGGAGAATATACAGACTCACTCCGTCTCATCAGTCGTTACCCGATTTTCGGCGTAGGCTTCACCGGTACACCAGAAATCGACCTCTACACCTCAGTGGCCAGCATGTACCTCATCATGGCGAATCAGATTGGGGTGACCGGGACGGCCATTTACCTGCTTACCATGCTGGCGGTGCTCGGCTATGGGCTGCGTGCATGGCGTTTTGCCAAACATGACCCCGAACTGGATGCGATCCTTCTGGGCTATCATGCAGCGCTGATCACGGCCCTCGTCAACGGCATCGGTGACCTCTATTACTTCCGCCTGGACTTTCAGGCCTCCATCACCCTCTTCTGGCTGACCACCGCGCTGGCCCTGGCGTCATCGAGGCTGGCGCTGGCGCGTGGCGAATTCACGGTTGATAAATACGACGCCGTCATGTAGCATTTACCCGTTTAGGCGCAGTCGCGCCTTATTTGTATCTTCTATCTTTCCGCTTCGTGCTGCGCTCCCGCGCACGCGTGAGGCAATTCCGAGGGAAGGAAACCTTTCAGTGAAACGCGATTACGAACTCGCTTTTGTCGTTCGGGTTGACCCGAATGAAGATGTCATCAACGATGTCATCAACCAGGTTCAGAGCTGGGTCGAAGCCGATGAACTTGGCCAGGTGAACAAAGTTGACCGTTGGGGACGCCGCAAACTCGCTTATGAAATCGATAAGCAGCGCGAAGGCTACTATGTCTTCTTCTATGCGGGCATCGACCCCAGGAATCTGCCTGAACTGGAGCGTAATCTCCAGTTATCATCATCCGTCCTGCGCTACCTGCTGGTGCGTGCAGAGGACTAAGAACTGCTCTGTATATTCGGGTGAATGCCAGAAAATGCTGTGGTAGTCATGTTTGGGGGGATAAGAGATGGGACGCGGTCTGAACAAGGTCATGATAATCGGATATGTTGGGCGTGAGCCGGAAATGCGTTATACCCCCAGTGGTCGCCCTGTGACGAGTTTCAGCGTGGCGACTTCTCGTAGTTGGACCTCTGCCGAAGGTGAGCGCCGTGAAGAAACCGAGTGGTTTAACGTGGTCGCCTGGGGCAACCTGGCCGAGATCTGCAAGGCGCATCTCAGCAAAAGCCAGCAGGTCTATGTTGAAGGTCGCCTGCAAACGCGTGGATGGGAAGACGAAACAGGCAAGAAGCACTTCCGCACAGAGCTGGTTGCCAACGAAATGATTCTGCTGGGCGAACGGCGTTCCCACCATCACGAAGACATTGACTACCCGGATACCGAAGACGACAGCGATTATACCTTCTAACCAGACGAGCAATTGGGGAGATTTACAATGGATAACGAAGAAAGACGCCGCCCACGTCGCGGCTCAGAGGACCAGGACGACGAGCAGGAGAGCAGTGGCCCGCGCGGCGGTGGCCGCCGCGGGCGTGGGCAAACTCAGTACTGCCCGGAAGGCCGCTGCTT
>CAZQIJ010000169.1:0-874 GCA_964592955.1 uncultured Anaerolineaceae bacterium | reverse complement strand
ACTATAAGAATATCGATATGCTTCGGCGCTACATCACCGAATCCGGCAAGATCAAGCCGCGCCGCCAGACAGGTAACTGCTCGCGGTGCCAGCGCCAGCTTGCCCGCGAAATCAAACGTGCCCGGCATCTTGCGCTGCTGCCTTTCGTTAACTCGGGTGACTAGTTGAGCGGTAAGGGCATAGGTTTCTATGCCCTTTTTGCAGACAGGTGAGGAATTCATGGCAAGAAAACGTCAGACGACGGCTCTGCCAAAAGCCGCGTCGAAGAGAAAAGTCGAACCGCAGGAACCACAGGAACTGACCCCACTTGACCGCGTCCGCAAAACGGTTGCGCCCTCAATGGTTGGCGGTGAATACCATTCCAAAGCCGAACGCGATGCCGATCTCCAGCGCCTCATCCTGTTGGCCACGGTCACTGTGGGTGGGTTGATCGGCCTGGTTCTGCTCTTTGGTTTCGTACAGGATTTCCTGATTCGCCCTTCGCAGTCCGTTGCCAGTGTGAATGGCGAAAACATCAGCGTCACAGATTTTCGTGAGCGCGTGCGCGTTGAACGTGCTTTGCATATCTATGCGCTGAATAATGCGCTCAACACTGCGGTCGCGTCCACCGGGCAGGACCTCAACACGATCGGCCAGCAGGTCATCGGCATTGAACCTTATGCGACCTGGTGGAGTGAACTTACTGTGCCGGATCAGATGGGGCTGCGCGTTCTGAACGACATGGTTGATGATCGCTTCGTTGCGAAGGCGGCAGCGGAACAGGGGATCACGGTCAGCGAAGCGGATATCGATGCCGAGATAAGCGCCTTCCTCGGTCTCGATCCCGATGCCGCAGCGGGTGCCGAAGAAGCGACCGCCACCCCTACCCCAACGC
>CAZQIJ010000168.1:8234-9127 GCA_964592955.1 uncultured Anaerolineaceae bacterium | reverse complement strand
TAAAGTGGTCACCCTTCCCACCCCGCAGCCCACCCCAGAGGTCACCCGGCAGCCAGCGACCCCGGCTGTGGAACCTGCGATCCCGGTGGACGGCGGTTCCATCGATTTCGCCCAGAGCATTGACGACGAACTTACAGAAGACGTGCAGGCAGTGGCCTATACTTTCACCGCGAACGCCAATGTGGTGATCTCGGTGCAGGTGGACTCCCTCGAGTTTGACCCGCTGGTACTGCTGCTGGATGCTGATGAAAACGAACTGGCCAGGGACGACGACAGCGGCGCGAACCTCAACGCGCTTATTGACCGGTTCACGATCCCGGCGGCTGGGGACTATACGATTGTCGTCACCAGCTACGGAAATAACAGCGGTGGGCGCTTGGTGACCGGTGCATATACAGTGACTCTGGAAAGTCCCGACGCTGTGGCCGAACAGCCTTCAGGCGCGACGATTGCCTACGGAGACAGCATCGAAGGGCGTCTAACGGAGTCTGTACCCTCGGCTGAATACAGCTTTAGCGGGGTGGAAGGCGACTCTGTCATCATTACGGTGGTTGGGGATTTCGACAATTACCTGATTTTGCGCGATGAAGAAGGCAACGATCTGGTGACTGATGATGACAGCGGCGAGGGCCTGAATGCGCTGATCGAAGGTTATACCCTGCCATCAACAGGGTTGTTTACGATTGTCGTGGACAGCTACGCGCACATCCGCCGCGATGAAGTGGTTACCGGCAGCTACACGTTGAGCCTGGAAAGCGCCGATACGTCGGTGATCGAACCGCCGCGCACCGATAACGCTATCGCCTATGGCGAAACGGTGGAAGACGCACTGACGGACGATGTCCTGAGCGTCGAATACACGTTCAGCGGCACAGCAGGCGATGTCGTCACAA
>CAZQIJ010000168.1:0-8134 GCA_964592955.1 uncultured Anaerolineaceae bacterium | reverse complement strand
GATTGTGGCGAGCAGCTTCGGCGGTTCGCGCACGGGCAGCTACACGCTGAGCCTGGAAAGCGCCGGTATGTCGGTGATCGAACCGCCGCGCACCGATAACGCCATCGCCTATGGCGAAACGGTGGAAGGCGCACTGACGGAGGATGTCCTGAGCGTCGAATACACGTTCAGCGGCACAGCAGGCGATGTCGTCACAATTGCGATGAACGGCGACTTCGACACGCTGCTGACGCTGCAAGACAGCGATGGGGGCGAGATCGCCCGCGACGACGACGGCGGCGAAGGCACGAATTCGCTGATCGAAGGTTTTGAACTCCCGGCGACGGGCAGTTACACGATTGTGGCGAGCAGCTTCGGCGGTTCGCGCACGGGCAGCTACACGCTGAGCCTGCAAACCGGCGATGTCGTTGTCACGCTGGAAGGCACCCCAATTGTGATTGGGGAGATCGTTACCGGCACTGTCACGGAAACACGCACCACTGCACGGTTCACCTTCACGGGAAGTGCTGGTGATCTGATCTCTATCGCGGTTGCTTCTGATGATTTCGACACCACCCTTACCCTGGAGGATGCACGGGGCAACCAGATTGCCTATGACGATGACAGCGGTAACGGGACGAATTCCCTGGTGGCAGGCATTACCCTGCAGGACAGCGGCCAGTATGCGATTGTCGTGGCGACGTTTGCCGGGCGCGAAATCAGCGGGAGCTTCGTACTGGCAACCACTTACGGCTCAGAAATCACTGAACCGCTGCCGACGCCTGATCTGACCACTGTCGAAATCGTCGATATCGCTTACGGCGATACGGTGGGAGCCCGCTTCTCCACCGCGCCTGATCAGATTGCCGCCTTCCGCTTTGATGCAGAAGCGGGTGATGTGATCAGTGTTTCCGTCATTGGGGAAGGCCAGTATGATACCAACCTGCTGCTGGTTGGCCCGGATGGCACAGCCGTCACACATGATGACGATAGTGGCCCCGGATCTAATCCTGAACTGAATGAGTTCATCCTGGACATAAGCGGTACATATACGCTGGTGGTACGCCCCTATGCGGAAGGTACCAATGGCAGCTTCAGCCTTACGCTTACGCAGAACATCACCACATTAGGCGCTGCACCACAAACCCTGTATCTGACCGACAAGGCGAATACGGAAGTGCTGACCTTCGAAGGTCAGGCCGGCCAGGTGGTGCGTCTGGTCATTCGCGAGACATCGTTATCGCTTGGCTCACCGTATGTGAGCATCGTCCAGAACGATGAACTGATTGCAGACAACAATATCGGGATGAACATCCGCCTGGCGTTTGACTTCATCGTGCCTTACGATGGTGAGGTGACCGTAACCGTGCGGTACTACGATCAGGGCGGCGCAGTGCTGGAAATGTCGCTGGAGACGGTCCAGGAGTAAAACACGGGGGGCTGTGAAGCCTTCCAGCCGGGTGCAGGTCAACAACACCGCACCCGGCTTTTTGTTAGCGCTGCTGCCCTTCCTGGGTGCAAAAGGGCCCATGCGGGTTGTTCCTGCTTTACCCAGCCATGCCGCCTGCGCATCACCGGCAGATCGTCAACTGCATACAATAATGGCCTACGGCTCTATGCCCAGATAACGCTGAAGGCGATCAACAATGTGCCACACAGCATCCGGGCGGGCGATCTGGCGCGCCCGTTCTGACCGTGCCCGCATGGCCGCTTCACCCTCAGCAAGCCATTGGCTGACGGCGGACGCCACGTTGTGCGGTCCGGGTGCAAATACGCCCACCTTGTTCTGTACAACATAGTCGATGTTGCCGTTTTCCTGGCCAGGAATGGCATTGTTCAGGATGATCGGCAGCCCGGCGATGCAGGCTTCACAGATGGTCGCTGGGCCTGCTTTTGAGACGAGAATATCCGAGGCGGCCATGAGCTGTGGCATGTTCGTAACGTACCCGTAGATATGGACGGGCGCAGCAGCGCGCCAGTGCTGGGCGGCGGCATCCAGCCGTTCTTTCAGCGTCTTATTGCGCCCTGTGACGACGGCAAGCTGGCAGTGTTCAACCTGGCTGACAATGGCCTGCGCCGTCTCGAAGACGGGGCCGGTGCCATCGCCACCGGCGACGATCAGCACAGTGGGCAGGTCTGGTTGCCAGTTCAGGGCAGCACGGGCACTGGGTTTATCCGTAAGCGCGCGCGCGAAGCGCGGATGCACAGGCAGCCCGGTGATGTGCATCTGGTCTGGCCGCAATCCCATGCGCAGGCCGCGATCAAATGCCGCCTGGGTGGGCACATGGCACTCGTCCACACGCGGGTCATACCACAGCAGGGGTGTGGAGACGAGATCGGTTACAACCGTAATCAGAGGGGGACGGCCTGGCAGTTCACTGTAGGCATTGACGCTGGCCTGGAGCGTGACGGAATGCACCCCCACCACCAGATCCGCCGGGTGTTTTCTGACCATCGCCAGCAGCCTGTCACGATTGGTGAGGTAAAGGTAATGGGAATAGGCGCGGGACAGCGAAGCGATTTCAGAGACGTTATAGGCCAGCCGCCACAGCGGTTTGCCATTGGTTACGATCCAGGGGTAGAACTCTGGCATAGCGTTGGAAGGATAGCGCATCTGCTTAAAGACATCGACCATTTCAGAGTCAATGTGCTCCGCGCCACAGCGTTCTACCAAGGCATCGCGGATGGCTTCTGCCGCCGCCCGGTGACCGCCACCCGTGTCTGACATCAAAAAGAGTACCCGCTTCACCAGGGGCCAGCCTTTCTTTCTTATGTGTTCTTATGCGTTGTCGTTGGGGTGCTCGTTGGAGAGCACTTTCTTCACACGTTTATTGAAATCGCTGCGCGAGAGCATCACGCGGCGATTACAGCCCAGGCAGCGCAGGCCAATATCCGCGCCAACCCGGATGATTTCCCACTCATCGCTGCCGCATGGATGGGCTTTGCGCATCTTGACCCGATCACCAGGGTTAACTTCAGGACTCAACATGGCCGCGCTCTATAGAAATATTAACACTCCGTAGTTATACTGGATACACACACAACAAACCAGGAGTAAGTTCCTTGATCTTCTTATTGGACCAGTTTCGCGGCGATCCTGTCACCGCATTACAGATTTTCGCGGCGATCCTCGTCGCTGCGCTGGCGGGAATGACGATTCACGAATTTGCACACAACTACGTCGGGCACCTGATGGGGGATCCCAACCCGGCACGTCAGGGGCGGCTCACGCTTGACCCGACCGTTCACATCAATTGGGTGGGGTTTGCCATGTTTGTGCTGCTGGGGTTTGGTGTGCTGGGCAGTGCGCCCATCAGCCCCACACGCATGCGCAACCCGCGCTGGGGTTATTTCGCAGCGGTGGCTGCCGGGCCACTTTCCAACCTGCTGCTGGCGACTGTCTTTGCCCTGATCTTCCGGCTGGCACTGGCGCTTGGCCTGGATATTTCGGATCTGTTGTTTCGGTTCGTGATCATCGCCATTCAGTTTAACGTGCTGCTGTTTCTGTTTAATCTGCTGCCGTTGTACCCCATTGATGGCTGGTGGCTGGTGTATTCGCTGCTGCCACCGGATATGGCCTACTGGTGGGAGCGCAACCGGCAGAACACGCAGTATGTGTTTATGGCGCTGCTGTTTCTGAGTTTTGTGCCGGGCCTGCCCAGCTTCTTTGGGCTGTTTATTGATCCCCCGATGGCGTTCATCATGAACCTGCTGCTGGGGTTTGGATAAGGACTGATGGCTGCTGTACAACGTTTCAGGCAGGGAATCCGCGCGCTGACCGCCTACACGCAGTCTGTCGATTATGATCTGGTTGACACAGTGCTGACGCCGCCACAGGGCGCGCTGTTTCGTCGTATGCGTCGCAGCGAGCAACTGCACAGCATCAATGTGCTGCGCAGCATCATGGCCTGTGGCAGCACGCCGCATGATCTGATGGTTGCAGCGCTGCTGCACGATGTGGGTAAGAGCCGTTACCCGGTGGCCGTTTGGCAAAAGTCGATGGTGGTCATCCTGCGGGCCCTTGTGCCCCGGCTCTTCCTGCGGTGGAGCGCACAGTCGCCAGAGCGCGCATGGGCACGGCCATTTGTCGTGTATGCGCGGCATCCGGTGTGGAGCGCGGAACTGCTGCGCGCGGTGGGATCTACCGAGCGGGCGCTGTGGCTGGTTGAACATCACCAGGACGATGCACGTTACTGGTGTAATCACCCCTATGCAGAGTTCCTGCGGCGCTTGCAAGCGGCAGATGATTTGAATTAGCGGGCGTCATGACACAAACAATTAGACGAACAACATAAAGGATACTCGTATGGCGGATGTTGCGGTTGCAATACTCGGTCTTGGCAGGATGGGGACATCGCTGGGGTTGGCGCTGAAGCGCTACAATACCAGGTCTGATGCCAAACATCATTTCAGAATAACGGGCTACGCGAATGACTCTGAAGCTGTAAAGGCGGCCCAGAAGCTGAGCGCGGTCGATGAGATCGCCCGACAACCCGAAGACGCGGTGCGCGGCAAGGATATTATTCTGCTGGCCATGCCCTACTATGAAGTGGAAGGGGTATACCAGTACATCGGGCCGGATCTGCGGGGCGGGGCGGTGGTTGTGGATTTCTCTCCCTTGAAGCAGCCGAGCATGGCGTGGGCTGCCAAACATCTGCCTGAGGGGACGCACCAGATTGGCGTCTCGGCGCTGCTGAACCCAAAGTACCTGTTTGATGGGGTCGATGAAAGCGCGCGGGCCAGTGCGGATTATTTTGATGGTGGAAGTTTGCTCCTGTGCCCCAGCGTGAACTGCATACCAGAAGCCATCGAGCTGGCGTCTGATCTTGCCGGGATTGTGGGGGCGTCTGCGCAGTTTGTGGACCCGGCTGAAAATGATGCGCTGACGGCAGGTACAGAGAGCCTGCCTGCGCTCATCGGGTTAGCATACTTTCAGATGATGATGACAAAGGGCGGCTGGAACGATGCCCAGCGCCTTACAAACGCGTCTTTCGGAGCGCTGACGCGTCACCTGTTCGATTCACACCCGGACTCGCTGCGCGATCTGTGGGTACACAGCCGTGAAGAAACCGTGCGCTATCTGGACGATCTGCGCGACGCCCTGACGATGATGCGCGACGTGCTGGCGGCCAAAGATCAGGACGCCGTCGAGGCGGCGTTGGAAGATGCATCTCGCCAGTACGAAAGCTGGTACAACCGCCGCCTGAAGAACCGCTGGGAATTTGACGAAAAGCTTAAGCCTGAAACAGGCCCGCTGCCGAACGTCGTCAGCACGTTTTTCGGCAGTTACCTGGCCAATAAGCTGCGCCCGCGTGATCAGAAGAAGAATTAGGAACGAGGAAAACGATGATCGAACGTCTGGCGCAACTGGCGCGCCCTGTTCTGGAATGGGATCTGATCCGGCGCACCCGGCGCAATCATGGGCTGGAACATGCCACAATACACCTGCTGTCACGGCGGTTGCGCAGCCTGAGCATGGCGGGGCGCAGCTCTCCGAGTGGGTTCATCCTGATCGGCGATGCGCCCACCGAGCAGATCGAAAGCGCGGTGCGCGATGCGCTGAACCGCATGCGCAGCGGCGAGCACAGCCTTGCGGTACACCCCAACTGCGGCACGAATCTGGTGACGACCGGTACGCTGACCACACTGGCTGCACTGATCGGTTTTGGTGGGAAAACCCGCCGCGTTACCGGTGACCGGATCTCGTTTGTGATGACGCTGATGATGGCCGCGGTTCTGCTTTCGCAGCCTCTGGGGCTGGCGTTTCAGCGGCACTTTACCACAGAAGGCAATCCCGGTGACCTTGATCTGGTGAGTGTGACACGGCGCGAGATGAAGCTGCCATTTGTGGGAAAAGCGGTGACCGTGCACGATGTCGTCACACGGGCAGGCTAGCACATGCAAACCCCGGCGCAGTATTTCGCCAGAATCGTCCTGCTGATCCTGTTCGTTACGTCAGGACTCAGCCTAAGCTTATCGCTGCTGGGCCAGCGCGAACTGGCTTGGCCGATTTGTGGCGGCGGTGTGCTTCTGGTGCTGGTGGTGTTGGGCGTGGGCAGTGCGATGGTGGGCAGGGCGCGTCGCCAGTAGGCGGCTGAGGTTCGGGCCGCCGCTACGCGCCAACCAGTTCACGCCGGATGTCTTCCACCATCTGGACGATCGATCGATCAAGTTCCATCAGCTCGGTAATACGGTTGCAGCCGTGGATGACAGTGGTATGGCTGCGACCGCCGAACGCCTCCCCGATCTGCGGCAAGGATGCCTCTGTAAGCTCGCGCGCAAGGAACATGGCGACCTGGCGCGCTTCGTTGATGTGCTGAACGCGGGCCTTGCCCACAAGATCCCCAACCGTCAAGCGGAAGTATCTGGCCGTTGCCTGAAGGATATCGGCCAGGGTAATCTGGCGTCCGTGAACGCGCGGGGCTTCATAACGCTGGAGCATCGTCTCTGCATTGTCCATCGTCAGTGGCTGGCTCGTAAGCTGGCTCTTGGCGATAATCTGGAGGAACGCCCCTTCCAGCTCGCGAACGTTGTTCGGTGCGCGTTCCGCGATCATCTCCATAACGCGGCGCTGCATGCGCAGTCCACGTTCCTTAACCCACATTTCGAGAATGGCCATGCGCGTTTCAAACTCCATCGGCGGAACGTCCACCACCAGCCCACCTTCAAAGCGCGAGCGCAGCCGGTCTTCCAGCGTCGTCAGCTCGCGCGGGTGACGGTCTGAAGCCATAATGACCTGCTTGTTGACCATCACCAGGCTGTTGAAGGTGTGGAAGAATTCCTCCTGGCTGCTGTCTTTGCCGCCGATGAACTGGATGTCATCCACGAGCAGCACATCCACAGAGCGGTACTTTTCGCGAAACATGGCTGTCGTTTTCTGGCGGATGGAGTGAATCAGATCATTCGTGAACGCTTCTGACGGCACATAAATCACCCGCAGGCCGCGCGCCTGGCACACGTGGCCGATGGCGTGCAGCAGATGTGTTTTACCCAGGCCAACACCGCCATAAACCAAAAAAGGATTATAGGAGCGCCCCGGGTTATCCGAGACAGCACGCGCCGCTTCATAGGCCATGCGGCTGGCGCTGCTCATCACAAAGCGGTCAAATGTATAGCGCGGGTTAAGTTCGGACTCTGGCAGCGCGCTGCGTTCCGGGCGTACCACGTGTTCATAAAGCGGCGTATTCGCTGCCTGTTCTGCTTCTTGTGGCGAACGTTGTGCGAGCAGCCGAAACAGCGGCATTTCTGCATCTTCGTGCTGGCTGGTGGTTTTGGCCGCGCGTGGTGCGACCTCGAATCGTAGTTCAACGCTTTCGCCGACCACATCGCTGAGGACACGCCACACATTGCGGTATAAGCGCCGCTGCAGCATGTCCTGAGCGTAGGTGTTGCGTACACCAATTACGAATATGCCGTCTTCCAGGCGCAGCAGCGAAGCGCCTCGCAACCAGGTATCAAAGTTGGCTCTATCCAGTTGGAGTTGGAGTTGGCTGTAGGCCACTTCCCAGGCTTCTTGTGCGTCCACAGTTAATTCTTTCGGTTACTTGCGACGATAAAGCCGAGATGACTTGCGGCCAGGGAAATCAAATTCCTTGGCCAGAAGCAACTGGCTCCCGCTAGCAAAAATATACAATTCAGGTTAAGGAGTTCATCCTTTAGCGGACAGGTTACCCTATCCGATGCGCTCTTCGCGCGGTGAAATCGGTGGTCTGTAGTAGATGTAGTATAGCCCAGGTCGCGGTTTGACTCAACAGATTCTGGCGTCTAAACCGGAAATTTTAAGGTTGGGAAAAGTTTTACAAGGCCATTTGGGGGACTTGGGAAAAAAGCTTATGAACTTCAATAGAGTCAGTGTGCTGCTAAGGGCGGAAACCGTTTGATTCAGGTTCAATTTGCCTGTAGATCTGTTAATCGTAGTAATTAGTAACTTTTATCCCAAATGCCGCCAGAATCGCGATTTCTTTAACATTGGGATAAATTCTCCCCAGCACTACCCATTAAGAAACGTGAAAGACTCGCTTTCCCCTTGGACGCGGGGCAACATGAGAGTTAGCTAACATCCAACAGGATTTTCTAGACTGTAATGCGGATCGAGAGTAAAATTCAGTTAAATATCGTTACACTTTCCATTAACTAGCCAGAGAGACGGTACCAT
>CAZQIJ010000167.1:0-9163 GCA_964592955.1 uncultured Anaerolineaceae bacterium | reverse complement strand
CGTGTTACCTGCGCAATTTTGTGATGTGCGTCGCGCACTGTGTCGTTAGGTTCCACGGGGCGGCGCTCAATGATCTGCCGCATGCCACGCATGTGGACATGCAGTTCAGCAGCGGCAGCATTCAGCGTTTCAAGCCAGGCGCGGTACTTCGGGGCGCGGATTTCGGCAGACTGTTCGGCATCTGTGAGGTGTTTCAGGGCGTTTTCCAGTTTCAGCCCCGCTGCGCGAAATTCACCGTCTGACCAGTCGCGCACGGCCAGTTCAAATTCGCGCAGGCTCTGCACCGCCGGGACGAGCAGCTTTCCCTGAGGATTTTCCTCAATCAGCCGCCGCGTCTTCTCCAGGGAGTCGAGGGCTTTTGGGTTGTGTACCTGGTCAATCAGCCCTGAAACGCGCTGCAGATCGCGCCGCCGTTCGATGTAGTCATCCAGGGTGCGCACCAGAAGATGGCGTGCTCCGTTTTCGCCGAACGTGCGTGCAGCGGCTTCGCGCCAGAACAGCGCATCGTCCAGGCTGTCTGACTGGGCGTCCAGTGCCCCACGCAGGACATAGTCAAAGCCAATGATGCGGGGCGCTGCGCTGCTGCTGCGGCTGAACGTCTCCACGATGCCTTTGTTCATGGCCCGCAGAAAAACTTCACGGCTTGGCATCTGCGCGTTGAAGGCGTTGCGTGTTTGTTTTTCTTCTGGCGTCAGCAGGTTTTCAACGGTGTGCTGGGTGGCCTGGGTACGCTTGGGGCTTAGCACTGCGCTGCGTTCCACCCAATCGCGCGCTGCCGTCGCCAGCCCGCGCAGACGTTGGGCCGCGAACCGTTCGTTCTCGCTGCGTGCGATTTCGTAGGCCTGCTGGCTGAGCCGTTCCGCATCTGCCAGCCGACCCCGATCAAATGCGTCCCAGGCATCGGCCAGGGCGCGCCCTAACCCGCCATACAGTGCATGACGTTCGATGTACTGCGTCCCCTCCACCACGGCGCGCAGTTGGTTCAGCCATCCGGCCAGTGTGGGGCTTAGCGGGCTAACGGCGTCGATGGCCTGCGCGAGGGCTGCCACTGCCCCGGCCCGATCCCCCTGTATGGTGGCGGTGGCATAGCCTGCCCAGGCGCGTTCTGCCACCAGCATACCTTCCAGCATACCGCTCAGCATGTCGTCGAAAAGCCCCTTAACGAATGGCAGCAGGTCAACCTGAACGGTTTTCAGCCACAGCTCAATATCACCCCCATCTGCCGATGGCACATAGGTCTGGTACGACTGCAGCAGCTTGTAAAGGTTATTGAGGAGCATCTCTATGGCAGGCCAGGCCGCGTTCGTCGGGTCGATGTCGCGGCTGCTGTCCAGGGCAGACATCGCGTCGCGCGGGCTGGAAGTGGCCTGCCTGCCGATCACGTGCATGTTGTCCGCCAGGGCCATTGCAGCGTTCAGGGCGCGTTCGAGCGAACTGACGGGCAGTTTTCGGTTGGAAAGATTATGCTGCACAGAAAGGGTCAGCAGCAGCGTGTTGAGCGCAGACAGCCGGTCAACAATCGTCCGATAGTTGTCGCGCTGCATGGCGAGGTTGACCGACGGCGTATCCAGCATGCGCCATACCTCGCTAAGCACACCCCGCGCCTCCCCAACCTTCACACCCTCCCCGCCCAGGGCGGCCAGCGCCACCTCCAGACGGTAGAGGTTGGGGCGCAGCAGCAGCACCTCCGGCACATGCGAGGAAATACGCTCTGCCAGCAGCCACTGCAAACGCCTTGCCTCGTCTTCCGCGTCGGTGGTCAGCAGCAGCCGGGCCGCATGACCCATGTCGCCATCAAATACCAGGCTGATCGCGTCCACCACACCCGGCGGAATATGCTCGCCCGGATGATCCGCCAGCATGACGGCGCAGTCCAGCAGCAGCCTGACGAGTGTTGCCGTTTGCGCCTGCCCACGATCCCGGAGTTCCTTCAGCACCTCAACCGCGCGCGACCAGTTTGCGCTTTCCATGTAGATGCGCACTGCATCCAGGCCGGCGGCCACTTCCAGATCCTGCAAACGTGCCACGATCTCTGCACGGATCTGGCGGCCTCCCGGATTGCCGGGATCGCTGGAAAGTGCGGCCTCCAGCGTACTCTGAAGTGCGAGCAGTTCATTCTTGCTCAGGTTACGCCGCAGCCGCTCAGCGATTCGCGCGATGACGCCATCGCGTTCCCGTTCGATAGGCGCGCGGTAATCCGCCAGGTCGCGCCGCATCTCGGTAACAAACGGATAGCGCAGGCGTGGGTTGGGGTGCATGGCACGGCTGATTATGGCTTGCAGCCGTGCGGGGATCGTTTCACCTTCTGTGCCAAAGTTCAGGCGAAAGTCTTCCCCTGCATCGCGCGGCACGTCCGGACGCCTGCCGCCCGTGACGATAAAATACAGCAGTTCACCCGCCTGGTAGATATCGCTCTGGCGGCTGATCCCCTGCGCGGTGACTTCGTCGCCTTCCAGAAATACCGCGTTTCCCCAGTCGATGATTTTAAGCCGGTACGGGTCACGATCCCAGAACAGGTGCTTTACATCCACATCGTTATACACGATATCGCGGGCATGGGCCGTGTAGAGCAGGTCGAGCAGCCGGTCCATGATGATGAGCGTCTCAAGCTCTGGCAGGCGTTCACCGCGCGTGGCCAGTTCCACGACCATATCCCCCACGATAAACCCTTCGGCGCGTTCCATCACAATGTACTGGTGCGTGATGCCGCCCACCACGAACTGGCCGTCGCCCAGCAACTGTGTGACTACCGGGTGCCCGGCCAGCTTCGTCAGGGCGCGGCGCTCGTTGAGAATGCTCACTTCCTGCCCGGCACGAATAGGCGGCGCGTCGTTCGGCGCGGGCCGCTTGATGACGACTGCGCGGTTCTCTGCTTCTGTATCGACCGCGCGCAGCGTCTCACCGGAGCGACCACGCGGATAGATGTAATCATAACGATAGCGGTTATCGAACAAACTGTCCGCCATGAACAAAACTCCCTCAAAAGCCGGTTCTGCTTCCTGGAACGAAACGGTGGTTGAAGCAGGCACCGGACTACTAATTGTAACCACCCTCGCCTCATGTGCAATGTGCCAGGAGTCACAATTGCAGCCGAATCCTGTGAACATTGACACGACTGATTGTGAAGGTTGGTGCGGTATAATCCCCGGCCAGAACTATTCTTGGCTTGCTGTAAAGGTGAAGCAACGTGCGCGCTGTTGAAATTATAGAGAAGAAACGGGATGGCTACGCGCTGACGGTTGAGGAAATCAACTGGTTTATCGAAAATTACACCCATGATGTAATCCCGGATTATCAGGCCGCCGCGCTCCTGATGGCCATTTTTCTGCGCGGGATGTCTCATGAGGAGACGGTCGCGCTGACGATGGCGATGGCCAATTCTGGCATAACGCTGGATCTCGGCCCGATTACCGATTATGCAGTTGATAAGCACTCGTCTGGCGGCGTGGGGGACAAAACCTCGCTGGTGGTGCTGCCGATGGTCGCATCCTGTGGGGTGACAGTGGCCAAAATGAGCGGGCGCGGCCTGGGCTTTACCGGCGGCACGCTGGACAAAATGGAATCGCTGGCGGGTTACAACGTGAACCTGACGCAGGAGGACTTTGCGCGGATTGCCCGCGAGAATGGGCTTGTGCTGTCCGGGCAATCTGGCGATCTCGCCCCGGCAGACGGCAAGCTGTATGCGCTGCGCGATGCCACGGCAACAGTGCCCAATCTCCCGCTGATCGTCGCCAGCATCATGAGCAAGAAGATCGCGGCGGGCGCAAACGGCATCGTCCTGGACGTGAAGACAGGCAGCGGCGCGTTCATGAAAACGCTGACATCTGCGCGCGAACTGGCGCGGATGATGGTGGAAATTGGCGACAGCGTGGGACGCGATATGATCGCCGTCGTTTCAGACATGAACCAGCCGTTGGGCCAGGCGGTGGGTAACGCGCTGGAAGTCGTGGAAGCCATAGAGACCCTGCGCGGTGGTGGGCCAGCGGATCTGCGCGAGCACTGCCTGGTTATCGCAGGGCACATGCTGCGCCTGGCCGGTCGCGGCACCCGTTGGACGAATCAGGCTGAGGTGCGGGGGATGCTGGAAGAACGCGTGGGCAGCGGGGCGGCGCTGGCGAAATTCCGCGCGATGGTTGAAGCGCAGGGGGGCGATGTTTCGATGGTCGATGACATCAGCACACTGCCGCGCGCGCGCCTTAGCCAAACCTATGCCGCCCTCCAGGACGGGCACCTGGCGCGGGTTGATGCGCAAAGTGTGGCACAAATGGCGCTCGAACTGGGGGCAGGCCGCGAGAAGAAGGGCGACCCTGTGGATCTGGCGGTGGGCGTAACGGTGCATCACCGCGTGGGGGATGTTGTGAAGACCGGGGATCCGCTGTTCACGCTGTACGCCAATGACGAAGCGCGGCTTTCCCGTGCGCTGGCGCTGGCAGGGGACGCCATCGTGTACAGCGACATCGATCTTGACCCACTGCCGCTGTTTTACGATGTCATTTACGGCCAGAAAGCACGGGGCGGCTAAATGCTGCTGCACAAACGCGCCCCGTCCGCCAGTTACCTTACGCGCTGCTCAACAGACTTCTTGAGTTCGTTGAATTCTTTTTCCAGGCGGTTCAGCGCGTGAGACGCTGAATCGCGACCAGCGCTGAGCGCATCTTCGACGACGTGACCCAGGTCGCGGCTTTTCGGCTGCGGCTTGGGGGCAAACAGCAGCGCAAGCACCGCGCCCGTTACGACGCCGAAGGACAGCGCCAGCACGACCAGTGTCGTCTGCTCGCGCTGCGCACGTTCAGCGGCTTCCTGGCTGTAGTAGATGCGGTTTGTGGTTCCAATCCCTGTAGGTGAATTTGCGGCCATCGGCATGTCTCCTTTGTAATGGGTTTACCGTTATGACATTTGACATGAACAATAGCGCCAACAACTGAGAGGGCGATGTGATGGCTATGAATGGATGTGGAATGGTTCGCGTATTGCCCGTCAGCGCCGGGGTGATGCAGCCAGCACCAGCGCGCCATCGGGGTCGAATTCGTAGAGGTTGACCGGGCCTTCGCGCCAGTAACCGTTTTCGAAGCTGATGCGCCCATTAAGCCCTTCATAGTCCAGTGCCTGAAGCGTGCCAAGGGCTGCACTGCGTGACCCGCTGCCTGCACTCTGCGCGGCGATATGGGCGGCGTCATAGGCGAGCGTGGTCAGCAGCCCTGGTGGCTGCACAAACTGATCGCTGGATACAAAACGCTCGGTGAAGTCTGCGTCCGGCAGCGCGGCACTGCTCGCGATCTGTATGCCGCTCAGGTCATCTCTCAGGCTGCGCGCCAGGCGAAGCGCAAACACCTCGCCTCCCACCAACGGCGCGGGTAAATCGGCCATGATCCAGGGATAGGGGGTCAGCCCAACAGTGTAGTGATCCGGGATGGTGGCATTGGTCAGCACAAATACGCCTTCGGTGACTGGCACAGCGCCCCAATGTCCCACGACAATGACGGGCAAATCATCAAAGGCTTGCAGCACGTGCGGGTCCGCGCTGGTATATCCCATGACCAGTACACAGGTGACCAATGGGTTGCGCGCCAGCGCCTGTGCGCGTTCAAGCGCCATTTCGGCGCTGCCGCCGTCATCCAGGGGCAGCAGTTCAACGTCGGGGTATGCGCCGTCACGAAGTGCCAGACGGGCAGCGTATAAAGCATCGTAGCCCACCTCGCGATAATTTCCCTCGAACGGCGCGAGCAGCGCCACCCGCGTGACCGGTGGTGTGGCTGCACACGCCACACACACCAGCGCCAGGCAAAACAGCAAGTACCCCGCGCGCCTCCCGCGCCCCCACTGCCTAACAGCCATTGGCGAGATGTTCCTCGTAGGACGTGGCGAAGTCATGATAGCCATCTGAGCGACAGTCCGCCCGGAAATAGTAATAGTTGTGATCCTGTGGGTAGACGACCGCGCGTATGGAGGCCAGGCCGGGATTAGCAATGGGGCCAGGTGGCAAACCGGTATTGAGATATGTGTTGTAGGGCGAGCTGACCGATGTGTAATCGTCTGCTGTGATGCGCGGCCACCATGCCCCGCGCGATTTCTGCAAGGCATACTGGACGGTAGGATCGGCGTCCAGCTTCATGTCGATGTTCAGACGGTTGAGGTATACACCGGCAATGCGCGGTTTTTCGTCGTTGTGCAGTGCTTCTCGTTCCACAATAGACGCCAGTGTGACCACCTCAAACAGAGATAATCCCCTGGACCGGGCATCAGCAATCACCTGATCATCGACATTGGCGAAGAACGCTTCGATAAACTGGTCGCGCAGACCCTCTGGCGTGACATCCGGCGAAAGGGAATACGTTGCCGGGAACAGGTAACCTTCGAGCGCGTATCCCTCTGGCAGGTCAAGCCGTTCCCGCAGCGCTGCTGGCAGCGGTGTGCCCTGCCCCACCACCATACGGAAATCTGCCCCGCTGAAGCCAAAGAGCCGGTTGGCATCTATCGCCTCAATGATTTCTTCCATGCGCCAGCCTTCAATGACCGTCAGTGTGATCTGGCTGAAGCGCGAGTCGGTCAGTTCCTGGGCGATTTCGGCAAGGTTCTGCGAAGGACTCAGGAAGAAGATCCCGGCTTCAAGGCGCTGGTCGAGCCGTTCAGCGCGCACATAGGTGACAAACAGCGTGTCATCGGCAATCAGCCGGGCATTCACCAGTTTGGTTGCGATGACTGCTGCCGTGTCGCCCTGGTCAACAATAAAACGCTGCTGTGTTGTGTCACTGCTCAGCGGCGAGAGGATTTCGTCTTCGCGTCCCAGCAGCGAGAGTCGCGCCGCAGCGGCACGGCCCCAGGCCGTCATCTGATCGGTTCCAACCAACAGCACCACCATGCCGGCGCATATCACTGAGACCACACATAACGCCAACAGCGTCAAAAAGACAGCGCGTATATTATTCAAGTGCTTCTACCACCTCTGTTCCCATACATCACAGGTTCTATCACGATTCTTCGTCGCGTAGGGGAAGCGTTGCCAAACCGTCACGCAGCGCATCCAGATAGCTCTGCAAAATGACGCGCGCTGCCAGATCGTCAATCGGCTCGCCCGGACGCCGTTTGTGCATCCGCGCGATTTCTGCCGCGTCTGTACTGGTTAACTGCTCATCCCAGAAGATAATGGGCAGGCTGTGCGTTGCACCAAACCGCTCCGCCCACAGCTTGACCGTATCTGCCTGCGAGTAAACACCCGGCTCGATGTGGTCATTATTCGGCATGCCAATCACCACCGCGATGACATCGTGCTGGCGCGCAATGTCGTTCAGCCGGTCGAAGTCCTCCTGGCGGGACTTGCGCTTGAGGATGACCAGTTCGCGCGCGACTAACCGCGACGGGTCGCTGAGCGCCAGACCGATGCGCTTGATCCCGTGGTCAATGCCCAGCAGGCGACCAGGGGCGGCCACGTTCCCACTCATCATGCGCCGTCCTGCACGATGATGGTAATGCGAACGGGCAGCAGCGGCAGGCGTCCGAAGCCATCTGGCGTGATGCCAAATTCGGGCGGGGCTTCTGGCGCAAGGTCAAGCGTATTGCGCAGGTAGGTGAGCGCTTCGTCCAGGCTGCGCCCGGCCAGGCGTTCCTGAAGCAGCGTGATATTGGCCTCACCCGCGATAAGCCCACGGCCGGAAATCTGAAACTGCACCCGGTTCTCTGCGTCTGTTTGGATCACGGTGCAGCAGAAGTATTCCAGCGACTCTGGCTTGATCAGCCGCCCGCGCGGAATCTGACCGGCCATCTGGGCGAAGGCCACCTGTTCAGCAAGCTGGCGGTCGATTACCAGTATCGAAACCTGCGCGCGCATGGTCAGCGTCAGCGTCTCTGCTGCCTCGCCTATGGCGGCGCTGAAGCGTGTCCAGTCGCTGCGTTCCTCGATGATGCGCACCGTTTCGATCACGGCCATTTCAGAAGGCACACGGGGACGGAACTCCGTCATGGCGCGCGACTGCAACTGCTGGCGCACTGCCGCCTGCAATCGGTCATAGTCGCTTTGAGTTACCGCCGGAAGCTCCACGTCTTCACCCCCTGTGACCGGCTCAAGATTGATGACGGTCACGCTGGCGGCCCATTCACTCTCAACCGTGTTAATCACACCCGTATCGACATTGCCCTGACTCCCGGCAAATTCAGCAATCGCTTCGATGTCTGCGGTCACCTGGGCATCGATGCCGCCGGGCAGCTCGACATCGAGCAGTGTGCGGTACCGCACCGGGGCACCGCTGGTTGTGCTGACCACCGTTCCAGCAGGAATGCTGATGGGCGCTGCGGCACGGTTGACGAACGTCACGCGCCCACGCGCCGGGACATCTGGCAGATCGACGCTGCCGGATGTCGCGCGCGAATTAAACTCCTCAACTTCGATGATCTGTTCGCGCGCGGGAATGGTGCTGTTCTCGATGTCGAGGCTGGCGATATCGGGCCCGGCGGTGATGAGCCAGTCTTCAACGCTTACTGACTCCTCTGCCAGCGTGATGCGCACCGTCGCGCTCGGTACAACGAAATAGGCAACCGCCCCTAACGCGGCCAGCAGCGCCGCCGCGATTCCCAGGCGCACGATGCCAGAGACGCCGAAATCACGCTGCACGCGCACCCGGCTGGCCACATCCATCAGGGATTCCGGTTCGGGTTCATCCTTCGGTTTCTGATCGCGCGATGTGAAGACCTTGGAGCGCCCGCGTTTCCAGCGCCCGCGCTCGCTCGCGCCAATGGTCTCGAAGGTACTGATGTTGAGTTCGCGCGCGTGCTGCATAACCAGTGGATCATGCGTGACCAGCGCCAGACGTATCGCCCGGCGCATGGCTTCGCGTTGAATCAGAACAAGATCGAGCTTGCGTGTGAGCGCTGTCCCCTCTTCCGGCCAGATCAGCAGCACCCGCTGCCCGCGCAGAAACGACAGGCGATCCCGGACAGAGGTCGCATCTTCCCCCGCTTCGATCTGGACAAACTCAATCTTGTCTGGCATGGCCTTTATGACCCGGTGTAGCTGTCGGCGATGACCTGGCGTGCTGCTTGCAGCGCATCTGCCAGCTTTGAGGCATCCTTGCCGCCGGCCTGCGCCAGATCAGGACGCCCGCCGCCGCCGCCGCCAACCACTGCCGCCGCCTGCTTGATGATGTTGCCAGCGTGCAGTCCCTGCCTGGTG